>PFGG01000064.1:0-188181 GCA_002783405.1 bacterium (Candidatus Blackallbacteria) CG13_big_fil_rev_8_21_14_2_50_49_14
TCATCTGATCTGAGACTGTCCCAGATTAGCTGCAAAACTGTCCCAGATTAGCTGCGCGTTTACACTCTCAGCAATGGGATAAAGCGGTCTTGCAAAGAGTGAAACCTTCTCGTATTCTGATTGTCGATGATACCCCTTCAAACCGGGATGTCTTGGTGGATTTCTTTAAACAGCTTCAATTTGAAACGATTGAGGCGCAAAATGGTGAAGAAGCCCTTGAGTATTGCCAGAATCATCAGCCTGATTTGATTCTTTTGGATATTTGTATGCCAGGGATGACTGGGTATGATGTGATGCAGGCATTAAAGCAATTGAATTTACAGATTCCGATTATTGCAGTAACCGCTTCGGCCTTTGAAGTAGAACAGGATAAAATTCGCGAAGCCGGGGCCGTGGAGTGCATTATTAAACCCTTTGATATGGATGAACTGCTGGAAGTGGTTTTTCGATATCTTGGGCAGGAACCGGTCTCTCAGCCGCAGAAAATGCACCCGGAACCGATTCCTCACAGTCTCCTGCCTGCTTTTCAAGAAACAATTCAGAGCCCATTGAAAGAAAAAATTCAAGAGGCGATTTTTTTAGGCGATGGCGAACGTGTAAAAACGCTCTTATTGCAATTAGAGCCTACAGAACACAGTATGTATCTGTTTGAACTGGCGGATCAATACCAATACGAGATCTTGCTTGCGCTTCTCGATGAAATCTAGGTTTGCGGCCCTTGTACTTTTTCACCGCTTAAAAAGGCATTGAGATCTTTCCAGAGCACGCTGGAGGCCTTGCCGACGACCAGGCCAATATGGCCTCCGTTTAAGAGGTAGGGTGTATAGTCTGAATGGGGCAGAACCTCTCCACAGGTTTTGAGTGAACTGACGGGAATAATCCAATCGTGTTTGGCGACAACCGCCAAGACTGGGCAGGTGATTTTGTGACAGTCCAGTTCAAAATTATCCAAATTCAATGGGCCTTTGCGCAGGGCATCTTCTTTGATGCACAAATGAATCAATTCCTGAAAAGCTTTGCCGGGCAAATCTGGGGTATCATTAGACCATTTTTCAACGGGTAAAAAATGCTCCATAAAGGTTTCTTTATCATAGTTCTGCCAGAAATCCCGTTCTTTTTTAAGCACCTGAACAGGGCGGATCGAATTAAAAAAGAGTTTGAGCTGGCGCCCGGATATGAGTTGCCCTTCCATTAGACTGGGCGAAAGCGACTGGTGTGAGACAATATTCTGGAGCGTTCCGCCTTCATCATTGCCCAAGATCGGGGTGAGCAGAATCAGGCGTTCTACTTTCTCGGGTTCCAAGGCGGCATAGAGCGTGGCAAAGGTCGCGCCCATGCAATAGCCCAAAATCGGAATTTTTTTGACTTGATGGCGGCGTAAAATACGGCGCACACTGCGTTTGAGTGTGCCAGCAACCAGATCTCCGAGACTGGCCATGCCCAGATCCGGGGTGGGATCCCCCCAATCCAGCAGATAGACATCATAGCCTTGGGCGCAGAGATATTCAATCAGACTGCGGCCTGGACGCAGGTCGAAGATATAGGGCCGGTTGATCAGAGAATAAACCAAGAGAATGGGTTGCTTTGTTTCACCTTGGCCAGGGTAACAGAAAAGCCGGTGGGGCCCTTCCTCATAGACACAGGTCCGAGGCGTGAGCCCCACCTCAATCTGTTCAAGATCCCCAATAAACTCAGGGCCATACTGCAGACGAATCCGGAGTTGTTCCGAAAGCGTCTGCAGCAGCAGAGATGGATTTTTAAATGAGAGAGGCTGCGCGTCCATCCAACCACTCTACCACCAAATTTACCAGTTTGCCAAAGAGCTTACTGCTGGCAATAATCCCAACGTGTCCACCGGGCATATGCGCGGCAGTTACGTCCTGGCTGCCGACCTTTTCATTCAAGGCCAGACAGGCTTCAGGGGGGGCGATATGATCGCTGTCTGCGACAATATTCAGCACCGGGCAGGTGATATTTTTCAGCAGGGCATGGTGCTGGCCAATCCACAGTTCGTCCTTGTAGAGACGGTTTTCCTGATACAGCCAGTGAATGTATTCCTGCCAGGTACCACCGGGGAAGGGGATATTGTCATTGACCCAGTTTTCCAGCGTGAAAAAGGAGTCGAGCATTTCAACATCGTCCTGTTTGGCCCAAACGGATTGCCATTTGCGCACAGATTGAGCCGGGCGAAGGGACATGAAACCATTCTGAACCAGATCAGGCGGCACATTGCCAATCGCGTCCACCAGTTGATAAGGGTTCAGATAATCTGGACGGGTCCAGAGGCCCATGATGCCAGCATGCGAAAAATCGACAGGGGCTGTCATGGCAATCAAGCCTGCCACGTCTTCAGGAAAGATACTGCTGTAAATATTGGTGATGATACCCCCCAGGCAATAACCAAAGAGAACCGGTTTTTTGCCTGCCTCACGGGTGACTTTGCGCACAATTCGGCGCATGGGGCCCGTAAAGATTTCAGAAAAAGTCATCCAACGATCTTCTTCTTCAGGGGTTCCCCAATCCACCAGATACACTTCATAACCTGCTTCGCTCAGTGATTTAAACAGGCTGTGCTTTTCGCTCAGGTCGAGAATATAATGGCGGTTGATCAGCGCAGGTACCAGCAGCAAAGGCACCTTATTGGATTTTTCTGGGCTATTGGCTTTCCAGACCGTCAGCTTGTTTTCCTGGTAAACAGGGTGCATGGGGGTCACGGGTTTGCGATCATAGCTCAGGGCCTTCCGAATCAAAGGAGGAAGCGTTTGCAGACGGGGGTCTGATTCACTCAGCTTGGGCATTTCCAGACTTGTGCGCACGTTTGGGTTCCTCCTTACGTTGGGTTGTACTTTGTGTTGTTTTCAATTCAGCCAGTTCTTTTTCCATGGCATCGAGACGATCATTGAGCTCATCGCGCTCAAAACGCCACTCACTCAAGAGCGTGTTGATCTGGTGCAAGGTGCGTTGTTGCATCTGTTGGTTGGGCAACTGCCAGAAGGAGAGCAAAGTCTCCATCTGTTTGTTCCATTGTTGGCGCATGGCCAGATTGTTACGCATGAGCTGACCCATTCCATTGAGATAGAAGGGGTTGCTCCAGAGCTGATCAAAATAGGTGCCAATCAGCTTGTCTACATAATTTTCCCGTGTTTCTTTTTTCATGCTCTTTTTCCTTTCGTTAGAAGCCGGCGGTCAGGCCGCCATCTACATAGAGAACCTGTCCGGTAATATAACTGGCCTCTTCACTTGCCAGAAAAGCGTAGGCTTTGGCAATTTCTTCGGGGCGGGCGAAACGCCGCAGCGGGATTTGAGCGGTCAGTTTCTGTTGAATTTCTTCGGGAATGGTGGTCACCATTTCTGTGGCTGTAAATCCAGGCGCTACTGCATTCACGCGAATGCCATAGCGGGCAAACTCTAAAGCCCAGGTTTTGGTAAGTCCGATCAGACCACTTTTACTGGCGGCATAATTGGCTTGACCCACATTGCCCAAGGCGCTGACTGAAGAGGCGCTCAGAATTACACCCGACTGTTGTTCTTTCATAAACGGAAATACAGCTTGGGTACAAATCATGGGGCCTTTGAGATTGACGGAAATTACCTGATCCCAGGCTTCTTCGCTCATCTTGGCGGTCAGAGAGTCGCGGGTAATGCCTGCATTGTTGACCAAGACATCCACCCGTCCCCAGATTTCATGCATCGATTTTACGGCTTGTGCGACATCTTCCCGGTGGGTAATATCTAAAACCCGAGGAATGGCCACTTCTCCCTGCTGATTGAGTTCAGCAGCCAAGGCTTCAAGGGCAGCCTGATCGCGATCGACCAGAAAAACCCGTGCGCCTTCGTTGACAAACAGACGTGCGCAGGTCGCGCCGATTCCCCGGGCGGCCCCGGTCAGAAAGATGGTCTTTTGACTGAGACGATTGTTCATATTAGTTTTTTGCAACCGCCATCATGCGATCAAACATTTCATAGCTGTTTTCGAGAACCTGCATTTGAGTTTCCCAAATTTTGTTTTCACCAGGCAGCATGGCTCCCCAGACTTTGCCCATATCATGGATATACTGACGTTGAATGCGCTCCATGCTCTGGAAGTATTCCATCGAAGCTTCCTGCATCTGTTTGCCAGACTTCATCATGATATCACTGATTTGATTGGGCACTTCGAACATTTTTTGCAGCATTTCTTCACCTTGCTTCACAGCGGTGTTGACGGTTTCGTTAGCGGTTTGTTTCTTTTCCATTTGAGGATTCCTTTCGTTTGGGAACTTTTGTTCCGTTTGTTGAGTTTAGATTAACAGTCTGAACTTACACTGAACTTACAGGGCAGTTACAGTTTTCAGTATTTTCAATAAATTGTGAGATATTTTTGAATCGGGGCTTGAAAGGTGTGTTTTCGCAAGGGAGGTGTTATGCTGAGTTTTAAAATCTCAGCCCGCTCAAATCGAAAGGATTTCTCCCGCATGAAAGCAATTCAAGTTTCTCTACTGCTTCTGGTTTTAACCGCTTGCCAGGCTCCGAAAACCAATCAACCGAATCCTTCAAGTCCTGGCTCGGCCAGCCCTTTGCCTTTGATTACGCCGACCAGTTCTCCAGCACCCGTGGGCAGCTTTTTAAGTGCCAGCCTGGATGGCAGCCAGGAGTCCCCTGAAGTGATCACGGCAGGGGTGGGGTTTGTAAGTGCCAGTTTAAATGCTGAAAAAACTGAATTGTCGATCAAAGGGGTGGTGAGTGGTCTGAGTGGTGCGCTTACAAAAGCTGAGCTGGGGCAAGGGGCACCCGGCAAAGAAGGAACCGTTCTGAAGTCTTTAAGCATTGATAAAAATAAGATCAGCCTGATCTGGAAACGTGATGATACAGAACAGCCCCTGAGCTCTGAAAAGGTCGATGCGCTTTTAAAAGGTGAGTTTTATCTGAACTTACAAACAGAGAAACAGACCAAGGGCGAAATCAGAGGGCAATTGCAAGTCACGGCTGAGCAGGTGATTCCTTTTGTCTTAGAAGGAGCCCAGGAGGTTCCTTCTGTGGAGTCGGGGGCTCATGGCGTGGCTTGGGTGCGCGTCAGTGAAGATCAGAGCCGTCTGGCACTTCAAGGCCATTTTGTGAATTTAAGTGGCCCAGCAACGGCTGCGCATATTCACTTTGGCATCAAAGGCACCAATGGCGAAGCGCTGAAAGCTGTGAAGATTACTGGCAACCAACTCAGCCTGAGCTGGTCGCGTACCGATACCGAGCAACCCTTTACGGCGGCCCGCTTACAGGACCTTCAACAGGGGAATTACTATCTCAATCTGCATACCCATGCCTACCCTGCAGGGGAGCTTCGGGGTCAAATCAGTCAATAATAACCTTAATTTAAGTAGAGCTTAATTTTATTAAGGCAAGCTTGGGGAGGAAATAGGGGATAATCATTGTGTAAGAGAGTAGCGGACCCCACCACCTACCCACCTTGAACAAGTTTGAATTTATTTCTCTACTCTCTACGCTTTAACCGGGCTTTGACCCGGTTTTTTTGTGTCTGCGCTCCGACACTGAAGAAAATGTCAAACTTTTTCTTCAGTGTCGGAGCGGTGGGGTCTATTACAATTAAAGGCGATCTCTGCTGATATGGTCAAGGCATGGGAGAATCAAGGCCAGCACAGACCATTCACGCGCCACCTATAAACTTCGGGCCCAGCTCTTCGTTGCTGTTCTGAATTGTCTGGCCCACCCCCCCCCAACACCATCGAAAGCTGGTACAGAGAGCACCAGGAGGCAAAGCCTGGGCGCGTTCTTTTGGTGGTTGCCTCCCGCAGGCTTCTGCGCATGATCTGGGGCTGTGCCTGGGCTGATTTTTGCCACCATCGCAGTCTTCGCTTTGCGTAATTGGGCCAAGTGCCAGTTACTCTCTTTTGAGGCGTGAAAGACCCTCGATTCGCCGGGGGTGTTTTTTCGTGAATGCAGGAGTACAATGGATCGCATGAATAATATTCTGAACCTTTCTCTTTTCCTTCCCGAACCCAAAATAAAGCCTCTCAGCTAGGCTGAAGAAGCTGAGCATGGCGCAAAGATAAAGCAAGAACTGGCACCGCTGTGCAAAAATATTTCCCAAGCTTTTCCTGATTGGTTGATGGATGGCGATGCTTCAGAGGTTGCCGTATTTCTGAAGCGGGAACTGGCTGGGCTTGAGCGAAGAGACTCCGCGGTGGCTGGTGAGGAATCAGACGTGGAGCTAGTATAGGTTTTTTTTAATTTACGCTATATTTAATTAATTAACTTGTGTACAATAAAATGCATAATATAAAGCAGACAGAGATGAAAGAAAAGTCTTTTGCAAACGAAAAAGCATATAACAAGTCACCTCTCGTTGAGGTTGCTTGTCAGTTTTTGTTTGGTAAAAATATCAATATTTTACCTTTTGAACAATTGTCAAAACTTAGAAATGCGTTTGAATCAGATTTCCCTATCCTAGATGAAAATCTGATAGCAGAGATTAAGCCAATTCCTTCAGAATACGACTTTCAAGAATCTAGAAGAGTACGTAGAGTATTTAGGAATTATGCAAATGAAGACAAAACTAGATTAGTACAATTTGGTGATTTGCTATTTAGCATAAATTTTTTAAAACATTATTCAAGCTGGGCTGATTTTAAACCAACAGTTTTGGACAGTTTTAAAAAATACTGGTCTATATTGCCTGATGCAACAGTTACCGGATTTAAATTGATCTACATAAATCATTTTAATCTTCCTGAAAGTACCCTTAATCTAGCTGATTATTTTATGCTTTACCCTTTTGCTCCGCCAGAAATTGAAACTATTGGAAAGTTCTCAATGAATATTTCCGTTCCATGTGGCGGCGATGATAAGTTGCTTATAGAAATGGAAGATATTTCCGATAAAAACCCACTTATTAGTGTTGAGCTTAGTTATATAAAAGCATTTTCAAACGAAAGAATGCGTGATGATTTGAGTTTTGAAGAGCTAATTGATTCCTTAGATAGAGCTCATGCTGTTATTGGCAGTACATTTGAACAGATTATTACCAATAAAACACGTGTATTATTAGGGGTGCAGACTGATGAGTAATACAGCATTTAGTCAAGATATTAAAAGTTTAGAAAAAAATAAATATTCGGCTAGAAATGATGAGTATGTTATTTATTCGTCAACCAATGGACAGACTCCTAATTTTACGAATTTAACATTTACAAGTAATGGTGTGATAAAGAAAGAAACTGAAAAACCACTACAGTTTAAACAGACTTATCATAATAAAGTAAAAGATAATAGTAAATATGTAGAATTAAGAAAAAAAATATTGTCCTTTAGAAGGATGAAGCCGGACGATGTGTTTGATGAGCCACCTGATCAAAGCGCATGCGATATAGCAAGTCAGGCACTTGATTACATGCATGATAATAATATCTATCCAAACTTACTGTCAGCGTCACAAGATGGTGGAGTAATGTTTGAATTTTATGTTAACGATAATTACATTCTTATAGAAATACATAATTCTGGTGAAATTATCTATTTCTCAAGAGATGAATTAAGAAATGTAAAAGTTTATGAGTGTAAGATTACAAAGCTTTTGAACTTAATTCAAACTCATCTTACTCCGATATTTAACAGATAACATAATTGTTTTATGCATAAAGAAGAAATAATCCCTGCATTGGCAATTAAAGAAGGTATTCCTGGTTTTTTTCAGGAAATAATGCAAGATGACCAGCTACTAATACCGTCTTATTTACATACAAATGGCTCCGCAGTAGATAGTGATTTTAAACCTTCTGAAGAAATATATAGAAGGTTTTCTTTTGATGAATATGAGGTCGCAAAAGATATTGTAACTGCCAATGTTTTTTCATTAAGAGCAGATTCTTATAACCGCGAAAAATATTCAATTCAACCAGAAGATGTATTGCTTGACGTTAGTAATTTTTCTAAAAGTTTATTAGATTATGGGATTTTAAAACTGGACGTAAGCCAGCTTCAAAGTTTACGGAATGAAGAATTTAATCTTAATGAACTAATTGGTGAAGATAGAAAGATTAAGATAGACGTTGAAATACGTCATAAACCGCATCCTTTTATGTATTCTCATTCTGAAATGATATTCAACTTAGATGATGTTGAAATAGGTGGTAAAAAAAAATTTAAGCCAGCTTTACTAAAAACAGCTTACAAGGGGTATCTCCAAGAATTGGCTAAGATACTAAAAAAACCGGGTCAAGTTTCAGATATGTCATATTTATTGGAATACACGGATAAAACTCGATAATTCACCGCGATAATTCACCGCGATCACTTCCGCTTCTCCCTGTTTCCATCAAAAAAAAAAATTTAGTAGACCTTGCATTTAAATTTCGCCATGTTTTAATTGGATCAGATAGTAATCTTGATAGATAGGAAAGACAAACAATGGCTGAAATTACAAATGCATTTATTAATGGTAAGAATGAAGTTGAGACCGACATTGAGCAGGGGTAAGAGAAAAAATGTTGGAATAAAAATAAAAAGTGCCGATTCATGCAGCTTTCAAAAAACAGTTTTTTAAGCATAAGCTGAACATACATGAGAATACAAAATTAAGGTCGAGGTTAAGAAAAACAACTCAACTCCTCTCAAATCACCAGTTCATAACCATTTTAATCTTAATTATGACCTTAACCAAAAATGGGGTGCTCAATGTCGGTTGAGAAATATTTGAATAATCATTTTGAAAACCCATTCTATGACTCTGCTATCCCTGTAGAGATTTCACATGCCTCAACTAGGTTTGAATTATTTGGTAAACATGCTATGTGCCCAATTTGTACAAGCATGATCAAAGAACAGGTTGATGCTGAGCCAACTGGACGAGGAACCCCAAAGAATGAGGATAATGTCGTTTATGTTATAAACGAATTGAGCGTAAAAGTAACAACAAGAATAAGCTCTGACACAATTTCTCATTTCTTTTCTCAGATATAATTATGTGTTTTTTAAAGCCGCTGCTTACCCCCTGGCCATTTCAGGAACGGGGCTGATGGGTGGAGTAGGTTCATGATGCCCCCAGCAGTAGTTAAATATAAAACAGAGGCATTTGCTCGCCAGACTTCACCAGGCCCTGTTCCCAGTTGATTTCCAGTTCATTTATTAAACTTGGGGTTGCAACGAATGGGGCGCCGTAGTTCCCGGCTGCTCCTCTTTTGGGGTGTGATTGATTATCAATCAGTGATAAGTTAATATTGGTGATACAAAACTGAATGGAAGGGGATCAAGTATGGATAGACGATACCGACCTATTTATTCTCTTCCAGAAGTAGCCTCATATCTGCACATTCAGCCAGCCACCTTACGCTCTTGGGTCTTGGGAAGGCATTATGTAACCAGAAACGGAGAAAAGCGATTTTCTGAGCCTTTGATTACTATTGCTGACCCAGAACATATCAGGTTGTCTTTTATCAATATGATTGAGGCTCATGTGCTTTCTGCGATCAGGAAAACCCATCAAATACCAATGCACAATATACGACCGGCGATTGATCATTTGGCTAAAAAATATGGCGTTGAACACCCTTTAGCAGAATACAATTTGCTGACAGATGGGTTGGATCTTTTTATTGAAGAATTCAATCAATTGGTTAATCTCACCAATAGAGGACAGCTGACTCTAAAGACGTTTCTCGAAAGTTATCTGAAGAGAATCGAGCGAGACAGTACTGGTTTGCCTGCTAGATTTTATCCTGCTCCTACAATTATGGACAGCAAAGACAGTAAAATTTTTGTGGTTGATTTCAATGTCTCGTTTGGCAGAATGACCATAAATGGTACAGGTATACCTGTTGAGTCTGTTCTCGATCGCTATGATGCGGGGGAAGATTTAAAGTCGTTGGCTGACGATTTTAATATTGACGTAAACAAGCTTGAAGCCGTTATTAGTGCAGCCTGATTATACGTTTTTCATTGACCGATCACTTGGCAGAAAGCACTTAGCTCAAATGCTTTCAGAAGAGTCTGAAAAATATGAACTCCACGACGATCACTTTAGCCAGGATACTCCAGATGTAGACTGGCTTAAAGAAGTCGGCAAAAGAGGCTGGGTTGTTTTCACAAAAGATAAACGTATCAGGCACCATCAAGATGAACTTAATGCTCTTTTACAAGCCAACAATGCTGTCTTTGTTTTTACTGGAAGCAAAGTTACTGGGCCCGAAATTGCTGAAGCATATAGAATCGCTCTGCCTCAGATAAAGAAAATTTTGGATAAAACACAACAGCGAAAATTTATTGCAAAGGTTACAAAATCAGGGTCTGTCAGCGTATATAAGCCAAAAAATGAAGTCCATTGACTCTATTCCCCACGCCAATGCTCAATGCCAGGTTCTAGCATTTTGACTCTATGGTAAGGGTGAAGATTCAAAAGCCTGTCTCTTTTTAATAGGCAACGCTCAACAACACGCCCCCCAGCAAAATCTGATCGCCTTCCTGAAGTGGGGTGGCCCTGTTGATTTTTTCATCATTGACATAGGTGCCACTGGGACTTTCAGCATCTTCAACCGTCCAAACCCCCTCTATACACTGAAAATAGGCCTGCCGTCGTCCCAACTGGGGTGATGGAAACGAGAGATCACAGTCTGGCCCTCTCCCGACCAAGACACGTTGACCCGTGGGAATAGACAGCACCGTTTCGCCTGCTTTGTCTTTGAGACGCAGTTGGGGGGATTCAGAAACAAGGAGGGGGGCAGGGCCTTTTCCCAAACGCGTCTGGACTTGTGCCAGCGCGCGAAACATCAGCGGAGCAGAACAGGTTTCGCTCTCATCCAGAAGCTTGATGCGTAACTGGTCTGCGATAAATTCAAAGGCCAGTTCATCCAGAATATAATCCTGGTGCTGGTGCAGGTGTTGAAGCAGAGTCAACAGAGAGTTTTCATCTAAAAGATGGTAATGAACCCCTCGCATTACCAGTTCCCAGGCATAGCCTAAAGCTGAAAATTCTGTGCGCAGGGAATCCATGATTGCTTCCAAATTCATTGTTGTATCCATGGGGGTTACCATTTATCCTCCGGTAAACTTGGCCATTCCTTGTAGTTGCGGGGAGCATGGCTCGAAATTTCATACGAGCCGTCTGTTTTTTGTTTGAACCAGCCCTGAATCCGCAACTCACTGCCATTGGGCAAGGTTACAGAAGCTTCAAAGAAACCATCTGCTGGCGTGCCATCTTTGCGAGTTTTGGTACCAAAGGGTTCCAGCTTTGTATCGGCCTCTCCCGCCAGGGCTTTTTTGAAAGCAGTTTCAGCCAGGACATCGATTTCACTGGGTTTCAGTGTGGATGGATAAACGGTTTTTGAGACCTCGCCTGAAACGGGTTGTTTGGTTTTGGGATCCAGTCCGGTACGTTTAACGGTAACCCGGCGGGCGCCAGTCAAAGGATCTTCTTTGACTGCAGAAATGGTAAAGCCATCTTTGTCTGCTCTGGCTTTGATTCCTTGCCAGGAATGAATTCCAGAACCATCCCATTTGCCTTGATAGGGGGAACTCGGGTCGGTCTCAGTGCCGCCCTCATGCA
Organism: bacterium (Candidatus Blackallbacteria) CG13_big_fil_rev_8_21_14_2_50_49_14; assembly: GCA_002783405.1. Classification (NCBI taxonomy): domain Bacteria; phylum Candidatus Blackallbacteria; species bacterium (Candidatus Blackallbacteria) CG13_big_fil_rev_8_21_14_2_50_49_14. The sequence goes on from PFGG01000064.1 coordinate 11,528, forward strand.
CATGTTGCTGGGTATCTGCGCTTGTGGCTGAAGGTGCTTCTACTAATGGAGCCGGTGGCGGAGTCAGTGGTTCGGGAACAGGCAGGGTTTTCGCCAGTTCAGGACGATCGAAATCGAGTTCAACCGTGGGTTTACTCAGTCCTTCAGCGCTGATGGGTGGGCCTTCGGCTCCTCCTCTGAGGGCATTGCCGTAAGCATGGGCCACCTCGTCAGTCAGCTCAATAAAGCCATCGCGCAGCAATTTGTCGGCGATCATCTGACCTTCGGGCGTACTGCGGAGAATACTGCCCGGTTCGCCCACTTGATTGGGGCCCATATGCTCGCCATTAAAAAACTGACGGAAGGTGGTATCCACCAGATAGGTTTTGCCATCGGGCATGTCAACGGTTAAAAAGGCATGGCGGAAAGAGTCTTTTCCAAAGGCATTTGCAGCCTGATGGGGGTGGATTTTGTCTTTGGGAATGCCCATTTCTTCCAAACGGAAAGCTGTGGCTGCCTGGCCAAAACCACAGGCCCCCTGTTTGCCATCGGGGCTGTTAACCTGCTCGGCAGGTTTATTGGGGTTGGATTTTAAGAGGGCTTCGTGAGCTGCCAGCGCCGTATCTTGTAAAAGAACTTGGGCATCGGCAGCGGAGAGTTTTTCTCCGGGCTTTAACTCTGAAAGACGCAGACGGGCGGCTCTCAGTTTTTCGGCCGGAATCGGGCTCAGATCGGGATCCGGCCCCACCGGACGATCGGCGGTGGAGGTGCCCGTTGGAATTTCGGCCTGGGACAGCTCTTTCAGAGGAGGGCTGGGTGCGTGATGCTCTGCGGGAGCTACTTTCGCGGCTGCGGGCGGCTCCTGAACAGGAACCGCCAACTCTTGTGGCGGTACTTCTTGTACTGGGGGGGCGGTTTCTTGTACGGGCAAGTCTTGAGTTGGAACAGAGGCCGGGGGCTCGGCAAATTTGCCCAATTGTCCTTCCAAGATTTCGATCTGTTTCAGCCCCTGGGTTTTGATCTCCAGCAATTCAGGGGGTGCATCGGCTCCAATTGAATTGTAGAATTCCTTGGCAAGGGTGATGCCTTCGCGCAGACTCTGCTTGGAGGCCATTTGCACCTCTGGCAAGGTCGCCGTGTCCATGGCCTTGCTGGTTTCGGTCAAGCGTTTTTGTAAGAGGGCATGGGTTTCCTGCATTTCTGACTGTTTATAAGGCATGCCCGGAGCCCGCCGACTCAGGGCCAAGGCTCCGGCCACCACCAGGGGAGTGGCCGTAAACAGCACGATCTGGGCGATTGCCGTTTGTTTCTGAGTCGAACTCAGTTTGTTATTGCTGGCAATCTCTGCGATTTGGTATCCGGCCATGGGCAGACCTGCGCCCAGGCCCGTGGCCAGACTGAATTTGGTAAAGCCTTTGGATTCAGCCAGCGGTGCCAATTTGCTCATATATGCCAGCAGAGAAGATTCGGCCTTGAGCGCCATGGCGGCTTTGCCCATTGAGCCCACGCCGCCGGCAGCACTCAAAATGCCCATGCCCACATCAAAAGCTGCCATGCCGGTGTCCTTGTTCCAGCCCAGATTGTCGTTGGCATAGAGATCGGCCATTTTGCTGGCGCCCTTGACCACGAAATAGGTAGACGTTACCGCCACGGCTGCTGAAGCGGTGAAGCAGGCTACCGCTGCGGCTTTTGAGACGGTTGGTTCGGGAATCAGCAAGAGTGCAACCCCAGCCACGAAGCCCACTCCGGCCATGATTCCGTCTGTGGTTGAGGTGTCTTCTGGGGGTTGAATTTCAGTTTTGTGAACTCCCTGGTTGTCTTTGTACTGCAGGGTGGCATCGGCCAGACGGGTGGTTTTTGCCATTTTCGCCAGCGCAGCTTCTGGTGAGGCGTCTTTGCCTGTCACTTCGTAAAAATTTTTGTCCAGAGGATTGAGCGCCATATAGCCATCGCGGGTTTTGTAGACATAGGCATTGAAGCTCAGCATTGCACCCGTACCCTTCATGACCATCACCATCGGCACCGTTTGAACCGGTTGACCAAATTTTTGGGTGGTGGCAGTAATTTTTTCCTTGAATTCCTGCATGTCCGGACGTTCCAGGGAACGCTCGAAATCTTTGGCCAAGGCGGCATTTTGTTCGGGTTCGTCTAAGAGGCGTCGACCGTATTGCTGCTGGGTGTCTTCTACCCAGTGGGTCATATCTTCCAGGCTCGCTTTGACCTGATCGGAGTCACCTCCTGCCTGCATCAGGGCTTCCATCAGGGTTCCTTGGGCTGCCAGCCAGCCGTCCACCAGGCGGTGTTCGACTGCATCCAGTTTGCGCAGTTGTTGTTCCAACGACTTGACTTTTAGTTCTTGCTCATGGGCTGTTTGAGAATCTGTGGCTGCTCCCTGGGCCCCTTTGGCCTGGGTCAATTGTTGTTCTAAATCGGCTCGAAAGCTGCCCACTTCCCGGTGGAAGGTGCGCATTTCTTGGGCCACGGTATCGGCCAATTCAGGATGTTTTTTGAAGAGCTTTTGCAGATCTTCGCGCACATTGGCCACGCTGTTGTCTTGGGCATGAGCGGCCATAAAGGCTTGGGGATCGCGCAGATATTCCTGGGTGGCAGGTTCAAGTTCTGAGCCATACTTGAGCAGCGCCTGGTTTATCCTTCCTTTGATCTCTTCAATTCCCCCAGCGGCCAGTTCCTTGGCTTTGAGATCCAGGTCCTCGAATTTGATATCGTTGCCCAGGCCCGTTAACGCACCCTGCAAGGCTGTTTTGGCTTTTTCCAACGAGGCTGTACGCTCTTTGATCGCTGTTACCTCTTGCTCAATGCCCGCCACGGCCTGGCGCAAGGCTGCATTGTTCTGGTCGACTGCATCGGTTTGAGCTTTCAGATGTTGGGCATAACCCCCGGATTTGACAAGGGAGACATAGCGATCAGAGGTGTCCAAGAACTGAACGGCTGAGGCCTTGTATTTTTCTGCTTCAGCCAGAGCCGTTCCCCCCTGGGCTTTTAGCTCCTCATATTTCTGTAGGTGTTCTTCTCCTTTTTTACGCAGGGCCTCGGCCTTGGCCAGGGTCGATTTGGCGACACTCAAGCCACATTGATTCATCTCAGAATCGTTGAGCAAGAGTTCCTGAATTTCAGGGGGAACCTGATCCCAGGTCTGAGCACCCGAGCTGACTTGGGCCCCCAGAACGGCCACAGAACCAGAGTAGAGATTTTGTTGGGCCCTTACCAATTCTTTGGCTGAATCTTCAACCTTGCCACGGGCTTCTGTCAATTTTTGCTCTGAAGCCACAATGGCTGTGCGTCCTTGCTGAGAATACCATTTGGCACGTGCCAGCGAGGCCACAGATTCTTGAAATTTATCTGAGGTGCCTTTGGTCAAGGCCATGTGGGCATCCACAAAGGCCTGCTCTGAGGAAAAACCTCCCTGAGCCAGTTTTTGATCCAGAGCCCCAAATTCCTGATTTAAATGCATCAGCATTTTGAGATCGCTGGCATAGGTCTGAATGGCACCGCTCACGTCTTTTGAGAACCCTGTACGCTGCCCCGATTCAAGCTGTTGCACGCGTTTATAGACTTGCAGGTAAAAAGAGTTCAATTTGCCTACGGCGTCGGGATGCTGATGTTGCTCTGGAAAAGACAGAGCGATGGCGGTATAGTCTTGTAGCACCTGATCCATGCGCTGATAATTTTGGGCCCCAATTTCTTCTGGCAAACAGGAGGCAAGAATTCGGCGGGCATCAGCCACTTTTTCGATGACGCTGCTGGATTGTTCGTATTTATTGCTGAGTTGGGTGGCATCTGATTTTTTGATCTCGGCATGAACCTCAAGCAAAGCTTGGGTCAAATGTTTCAGCTTTTCCAGTTTCTTTAATTCAGCTTGATTGACGGGCGTGGCTGCCTTGACCTGGGTTATCTGGGCATCAAGGGCAGACATTTGCGTTTGCAACTGGCCCTCGGTCTGCACAAAATATTGGTCGGCGTGAAAGACAAAGCGATTGTAGTCTTTGCCAGACATGGAATGGGCAAGATCCAGGGTCTGCTCCGACTTTGCCGCCGTTTTCAGGCGCGTGAGTTCGTCCATATTGACCTGGAACTGTATCGGGTTATGTTCCAAATAGCTTTGAACCTTGGCAATGGCCTCATCAACCTGACCTTTGCCCTGAGCGGCTTGAATCAGGCTGGCTTTGAGTTCTGGCAAGGCAGACTTTTGCTTGTCAGGAGGCATTTGCGCCAAAAGGTCTAAAAAAGTGGAGAATTTTTTGAGATCTTCAGGGGTTAAATTGCCATCTCCGACAGTGCTTAACACAGCTTTCAGCTCTGCATTAAACGCCGTGTCGTTTGTTTTAAAGTGTTGGGTGATGAGCCCTTGAAGGGTTCCTCTGGCCTCTGTACTGAGTTTTTCACGGGCCTGACCAAAATAGAGGGTGGTTGGGGAAAACCCGGCACTTTCCTGCCCATGGATTGAAACTTTAAAGGGATCTCCCGTCAATTCCTGAAGCAGGTCGGCCTCCGCCTCATCGATTTGTCCATCTTTTTCAATCGCTGTTTTTAAGGTCTGAGCTTCTTTTGCGTCGATGCCATCGGTGGTTTTTATTTGTCTTAAAGCCTGGAAAACATCCTGGTTGAGCCCATTTACACTGCGGTCAATTCCTGTCATGACCCAATAACCTTTCTCTCAATTGCAATTTTCTAGCTTGATGCTTTGGCTATATACCCAGTTTCAAATTTTGCAAAACACTGTTTTGAATTTTTCCCGAAGCAGATCTTGTGATGGGCTGAAGCGGGATATTGTTCAAGCCTTTTTCTGAAACACCGATGTTTCAGCTTGTCTTCTGGTAAAGATTTCTCTTTGGGGGCTATAATGGGGTCATCTGGTTGAAAAAAGACAAGGAGACAGGCCCTGAAACGCAATTTTATTTCTCCGATCCTGGGACTTGTTTTAGGGGCTTTGGTTTTATTGCCGCCTTTTAATCCTGTGCAGGCGCAAACTAATTTGGGGCAGGACTATCTCTGTCAATGGAACGCCGATCTTCATTTTTTTCAGTATTACCACTGGCGTTGGTCTGAATTGCCGCTGAAGGTTTATATTCCAGCTTTGCCGAGTAAATTGAAGCCGAAAAACAAAGAAAATTACCCGGCCCTCGTCAAACAGGCCTTTTTGAATTGGAGTGCGCAATTTCCAGCATTGAAGTTTGAATGGGTCAATCAGGCGCAAAAAGCACAGATTCTGGTGCAATGGCAGGAAAAATATCCAGAAAGTGAAACAGCCTGGGGCAAGGCGGCTTTGCCTCAACCCTTTCTTGCGAAACAATCTCAGCCCCGAATTCAACATCAGTCCACGCTTCAACTGGCGATTAAAGCTTCAGAACGCTCGGTCATGAATCCCGCTTCGGTTTATTTTACCCAAGAAGAGATCTTGGCTGTGAGCACGCATGCGATTGGACATGCTTTGGGCTTGATGCACAGTGGCAATCCTGATGACCTGATGTATCATGCCTTTTATGCCCGTTTTGATGGCAGTTGGAAAATCTCTCCCGCTGATCTTGCCTCCCTTGAACGTTTGTTCAATCTGCCCGAAGACTTAGAAATTTCACCTTGTAATGGATAACCCATGGAAAAAATGCGTCTGCAAAAATTTTTAGCCCAGGCGGGAGCCGGATCCCGCCGCAGTTCTGAGCAATTGATTCTGTCTGGAAGAGTCAAAGTCAACGGTTCTGTTTGTGATGTTTTGGGCACTTCAGTGACCCCCGGACAGGATCGCGTGCAATTGGATGGCCGTGAAGTGCTTTTGCCTGAGCAGAAATTCTATTATATGCTCAATAAACCTGAAGGCTATATGGTCAGCCGCTCTGACCCCCATCAGCCCCAGACGATTTATACCCTTCTGCCGCCGGAATTTGAAATTTTGCACCCAGTGGGCAGGCTCGACCAGAACAGTTGTGGTTTGCTTTTGCTCACCAATGATGGAGATCTGACAGATAAGCTTCTGCACCCACGCTTTAAAATGGAAAAAGTCTACCGTGTTCAGGTCAAAGGGCGAGTGACTGAACTGACCTTAAAATATTTGAGCGAGGGTGTGGAATTATCCGATGGCAAAACGCTGCCTGCCCGTGTGGTGCGGTTGCGTCAGCGCTCGGATCACCCCTGGTTGGAATTTACCCTCAAAGAGGGTCGCAATCGCCAGATTCGTCGCATGTGCAGAGCGGTGGGGCTGGACGTGATTTATCTTGAGCGGGTGGCTTTTGGGCCTTTGCATTTAAGCAAAATGCCTGTAGGGGCCTGGCGTGAACTCACTGAGGAAGAAATTCGCAGTTTATTAAAAAAGACAGAGAAAATCTCGCTCAAGCCCACGGTGGGGTCAGAATCCCCTGCTCGGGTTCGTGAAAATCTTGCTCCCCGTCATCCAGAGGTGCGGATTAAAACCCCCAAGCCCCCCCCTGCGGGCAAACCGGGTGCTTTGCCCAAAGAACCGCCAACTTCCCGCCGGACGGGTTTTTCAAAGCCCTCGTCTTTTTCTCCACGTCATTCGGGCACGGGGCGGGGAAGCCACTCCACGCGTAAACCTGGCCCGCGCAGGTAGTATCTCGCATGCCCTTTTGCTATACTCAGGAAAGAAGATTTAAGTTCTGTTTTCTTTTTGCCGATACCCATCTGTGGAGTACACACGATGTTTAACCAGATTCACCAAGTTTCAGATATTCTGCACCAGGCCCTGAACGGTCTGACCGTTCGTCAGCGCGTGATTTCGAATAATCTTGCCAATGCCGATACCCCTGGTTTTAAAGCTTCTGAAGTCGCTTTTGAATCTCAATTGCAGCGTAAGATCAACGACCTTCAACCCACGGCAAGTGGGGGTTCTCTGGAAGGGCATTTGACCCATGAAAAACATTTGCCCCTGGAAGGGCTTCCTGCCGACCCCCCCCTGGCTGTTTTTCAGCCCCAGACGAGTATGCGCAATGACCGCAACAGCGTGGATTTGGAGCTTGAAATGACCCGCATGGCCCAGGCTTCGATCAGTTATTCGGCGGTTTCGCAAATGCTTTCAGGTCGTTTTTCGGGTTTGAAATACGTGATTCAAGAGGGAGGAAAATAATCCATGAGTTTTCAGAATGATTTGAGGATCAGTGCCTCTGCCCTTTCTGCTCAGCGTTTGCGCATGAACGCGATCTCCAATAATTTAGCCAATGCCAATACCACCCGTACGGCAGAAGGGGGCCCCTACCAGCGTCAGCAGGTGGTTTTTCGCCCTATTTTTGAGCAGAATTTTGCTGCCCATTTGCGCTTAAAAAACAGTCATGGTGAGCATTTAACCCCTCAATTCAGTCAGGGAGAAGGCGTGAAAGCCGTGGCGATTACCCAGGATACCCGTGAGGGCAAAATGGTCTATGAACCCGATCATCCCGATGCCAATGCCCAAGGCTATGTTGAATACCCCAATATTAATGTGGTGGCAGAAATGACCGATATGATTTCTGCTTCCCGTGCCTATGAGGCCAATATTACGGCGACGCAAACGATCAAAAACATGGCCATGAAGGCCCTTGAGATAGGACGGGCCTGATGGAACTTTCTGGTATCAACCCACTTGAAAATCTTTCTGCTGAACTTCCTCAAAGCAGTGCCCCCAAACCCAAGAGTGATTTTGCGGCAGTCTTTAATCAATCGATTGAAGACTTAAATGCCGTTCAGCATCAATCCAAGGAACTTTCCAACCGCTTTGCTGCGGGAGAAAATGTTGAACTTCACGACGTGATGGTCGCCTCTCAAGAAGCAGATATTGCGATGCGTTTGGCCGTTACCATGCGCAACCAGGTGCTTGAAGCCTACCGTGAAATCATCCGCATGCCTGTTTAAAATTAATAATTGTAAAAAACCTGTTATAAATGCATCCATTTGCCAAGCTGTGACTTCTGCGGCTATGCTAGATTGGGCTAGTATTTTGTTATAATGGCTTCGACTCCCCTTTTGCATTGTGAAGCAGGTCTATAAAAAGTTCTATGGCAGCCAGTTATCTTCAGCGACTCCGGGATGATACTTCAAAATTTCTCGGAAACCTTTCTCAAACCCAGAAAATTGGCTTGGGTGCGCTTTCGCTTGTCTCCATTGCTGCGCTGATTGCCTTGTTGATTTGGGCTCAGCAGCCGCAATGGGCGACTCTGTATGCCGAATTGGGCAGCAAAGATGCGGCTTTGATGGTCGAGTATCTCAAAGAAAAACAAATCCTTTACCAATTGCGCAGCCAACCCCAGGGAACTCAGATTCTTGTGCCGCAGCAAAAGGTGCATGATCTGCGTCTTGAAATGGCGGCTCAGGATTTGCCCAAAGAAGGGGGCGTGGTGGGCTTTGAACTCTTTGACAAAGACACCATGGGCATTACCAATAACCTTTTTGATCTCAATTACCAGCGAGCCTTGGCGGGGGAATTGGCCCGCACCATTATGCAGATGGATGCCGTTGAAAGGGCACGGGTGCATCTGGCGATTCCCAAAAAACAATTGTTTACCCAACTTGAAGAGCCTGCTACTGCCTCTGTGACCCTGCGTTTAAAATCGGGTGTGACCTTGAGTACTGAACAGGTCAAGGGAATCAGCAAACTGGTGGCCAACTCCGTACCCGGTTTGCAGCAAAAGCATGTTTCTGTCACCGATACAGAGGGCAATTTGCTCTATGACAGTGAAATGAACGAAGGCGAAAACGGGCAGGAATCAACCCGTGTCAATGGTCAACGCTTGGAGTACCAGCGTACACTTGAAAAACGGATCCGCCAGGATGTTGAAAAGATTCTGGTGCAAGTGGTAGGGCAAGGCAATGTCACGGTTCAGGCCAAGGCAGAACTTGATTTCGACAAAGAAGAAACGGTTAGCAAAGAATATACCCCGACCACGGGCACGAAACCCAATGTGGTACCCGCTGTGCGCAGTGAAAAAGAGAGCACCGAAAATGGTCAGGGTTCTCAAACCTCACCGGGCGGCGTTCCGGGGGTTACCAGCAATATTCCCACTTATCAGGAAGTGAATGGGGGCAGCGACAACTCCTTTAATCGCAAAGAGGTGGTTCGCAATTACGAGGTTCCAGAAGTACAGACCAAACGGATTAAATCGCCCGGTCAAATTCGCCGTTTGACTTTGTCGGTGGCGATCAACAGTCTCTCACCGGCTCTAAATTCCGGTGTCTCTAACTTACGCCCTGATGATCCGATACTTAAAAACTTAAGAGAACTGGCTGTGGGGGCTGCGGGTCTCGATTCCACCCGTGGTGACACGATTGCGATTCATGCCTTGCCTTTTGATGATACGAGTGTCCGCAATGAACAGGAAGCCATGGAGCAAGCTTCGAATCGTGATTTCTGGCGAAACCTGCTGACAACGGGGGCTGTCTCACTGGGTGTATTGGCGCTTTTGTTTGTGATTTACCTCGCCTTTGGACGGCGGCGGGTGCCGACCGAGGGCGAGCTGGTATCAGAAGATTCTCTGTTGGTGCAGCAGAATGAAGGGTTTGCTTTGGATGATTTACCTGAATTACCGGGTCTGTCTGAGGCGGCGGCGCGTAGAACCCGTGCTTTGCGTGGGCTGACGCAAATGGCGCAGGAAGATCCCGCGCGAATGGCCCGTCTCTTGCGGCTCTGGATGACAGAAAACAATTAAGGAAAAGCCGAATGTCTACCTATCGGGAATTGTTAGAGTCTGCTGGAAACAGTGATCCTTCATTGATGGGACGTAAGAAAGTCGCATTGATTCTGATTGCCTTGGGTCCAGAGCTTTCTTCGATGATTCTGCGGCATTTTGATGAAACTGAAGTGGAAGACCTGGCCATGGAGATTTCGACCATGCGTCAAACCGAGCACGAGGTGGTCAACCGTGTGCTTGAAGAGTTTTATGAATTGGCGCGCTCCAGTGAAATGATGGCCATTGGGGGACAAGATTACGCCGAAACGCTCTTGCGAAATGCCTTTGGCGATGCGCGAGCCAATCGGGTTTTGGGTAAAATAGATGTGCTTCAGGAAAAAGACAGTTTGCCCTTTGAGACTTTCCGCAAAGCAGATCCGGCTCAGGTGGCTCATTTAATTCAAAATGAGCATCCCCAGACGATTTCGTTGATTCTGGCTTACCTTAAGCCTGAGCAGGCTGCTGTGGTACTTTCGAATTTAAGTGATGATCTTCAAATTGAAGTCTCGACCCGGATGGCGACCATGGAAAGAGCTGGACTTGAGGTTGTCAAAGATATTGAAGCGATTTTACAGTCTAAATTTTCATCGGTTCTCAAGCATGACAGAGGCACACATGTGGGCGGGGTGAAGAGTCTTGCCGAAGTGCTGAACCGTGTCGATCGCAGTACCGAGCGCAATATCATTGAAAATCTTGAACGCTTTGATCCTGAATTGGCTGAATCTGTAAAAAAACTGATGTTTGTTTTCGATGACTTGATCATTCTCGATGACCGTGGCATTCAGCGTCTTTTGCGTGAATTAGACAGCAAAGATTTGGCTTTGGCGCTGAAAGGTGCCAATGAGGATGTGCAGAGTAAGATTTTCCGCAATATGTCAGAACGTGCTTCCACCATGCTTCAGGATGATATGGAATCGATGGGCCCCGTGCGTTTGAAAGATGTTGAAGAAACCCAGCAAAAAATTGTGAATATTATCCGCAGACTGGAAGAGGCAGGTGAAATTGTCATCAGTCACGGTGGAGAAGATATTGTCATCTGATTCTTTTTTTCATCCGCGGATTCTGAAAAATGTTCAACTGGAGTCCGAACGCTGTATCGTTCCTTCCAGTGAGAATTCAGAGACTTTAATTGCCAATGCGGGTATGGCGGCAGCGCTGAAAGCAGAAGCAATTCTGAAACAGGCAAACGCCCAAGCTGAAAAAACACTTGAAGAAGCCCGCCAGGAAGCCGCCGCGCTTCTTCAACAAGCCCGTCAGGATGCCTCTGCACTTTTGCAGGAAGCAGATACCAAACTACGCCATATCGAAGCCCAAGCCTATCAAGAAGGCCTGGCGCGAGGTGAGGAAACAGGTCAGGCCAAGCTTTTAGAGGCTTTACAAGCCTTTCAATCTGTTCTATTGGCCGCGCAGAATGAGCGCCAACGCTTGTTATTGGGAACTGAGGCTGAAACCGTGCATCTGATTCTGGATATTGTTCGTAAAATTCTTAAAATTGAGCCCATTATTAATGAGCAGGTGATTGTCAGGGTCGTACGTGCAGCCCTGCAAAGACTGGGACAATCGGTCAATACGCATATCCACGTCAATCCTGCAGACTTAGAACTGCTGCATTTCAGTCTTTCACAACTTCAGGATTTGGCCTTGGAAATTGTTTTAGAACCCGATGAAAAAATCGCCCCCGGTGGCTGCCTGATTCGCAGCAAGGCGGGGACGATTGACGCCACCATCGACAGCCAGTTGGAAACGGTGGTGCGTTCCTTTTTGGCTGTTGCTGAAGGCTAAGGCAAGGGCGAGAAGGTGTTGAGGAAATCCATTCCTTTTTTCAGGACTGATTTTTCGGGCGCAGCCTGAACAGGCGTTGTCAATTCAGACAGACCGGAATGCACTTCACGTTGACGATAGGATGCAATGGCGCCTGCGGCGATCAGACCGACCCCAACGGCTGCAGCGATACCCACTGCTTTGGGAGAGGCGGCCAAAGAGCCATTTCCAACAAAGGGAATGCTATTGGCGAGATTGTTTAAAACACGGGGAATTTGGCTGAGAACAGCACCGCCCACGATCACGCCACCTGTAATGCTGACTGGATTGCTGAATGCGAAATCGCTGACTTTGCTTTTTTCATCATCGACATTTTCCAATCTTAACTCGGCTTCGAGCGTTTTACCCTGAATTTCAGCTTGAATTTTAGGCAAAGTACCAGGACGGCTTTTATTGATGCCACTTAAATCCAAACCATCGCCTTCAAGTACGTAGTTTTTTCCATTGGCAGAAAAATAGACTTGATCAAGACCGTCCTTCTGGCCTTTTTTTTGAGCTTCGGCTAAAGAAACGCCTTCTTTTAATTGTGAAAGATTCCCCCAGGTTTGGACGCCATTGATGCTGATGCCGCTCATGTTGATTCTCCTCTTGACTACGCTTGGTTGATAACTATTTATCAGCGAAAGGCAAGAAAATATTCTTATCTTTAAACTAAATATGCTTTAAAGATAAGTTTACTTCCTAGCGGGCTGTCCAGCAAAGCAGTGCTTCTGCCACGTATTCCTGCTCTTCTAAACGCAATTCAGGAAAAATCGGCAGGGCCAGTGTGGTCTGGGCAGCCCATTCTGAGTTGGGCAAATCCCCTGCTTGATAGCCCAAGCTTTTAAAACAGGCTTGCAAATGCAAGGGCACGGGATAGTAAATGGCAGTTCCAATTTGGCGTGAACTCAGATACTTTTGTAGGCTTTCGCGATCTTCTGGCGTTTTGACCCGAATCACGTATTGATTATAAACATGCTTATAATCAGTAGAGAGGGGGGCTGGCAGGTGAATCTGTTCTGCCACACCGCTTTCGTTCAAGAGACGCGTATAATGCTCTGCCTTTTCCTGTCGATGGTGAGCATAGCTCTCACAATGGGGCAATTTGACATTCAGAAGGGCAGCCTGCAAGGCATCTAAACGGAAATTTCCGCCTACGAAATGATGGTAGTATTTGGGCTTCGAACCATGGACTCTTAAAATTCGGGCTCTTTCAGCCAGTTCATCCGATTGGGTCGTGAGCAGGCCCCCATCCCCAAAGCCCCCCAGATTTTTTGAAGGGAAAAATGAAAAACAGCCAAAGTCTCCAACGCTGCCCGCAGGCTGATTTTTCCAGGCCGCACCAATCGCTTGAGCCGCATCTTCGATCAAGGCGATACCCCGGCTGTCGCAGAGTTTTCGCAGCGGTTCAAGTGCTACGGTCTGGCCAAAGAGATGAACGGGGATCACGGCTTTGGTCTGGGGCGTGATCTGGGCTTCGATCTGTTCTAAATCAATATTGTAAGCGGTGAGATCGCAATCGATAAAAACAGGACGGGCCCCCAGCCGCCAGATGGCACCCGCGGTGGCAAAGAAGGTATAACTTGGGCAAATCACCTCATCGCCAGGCCCAATCTCCAAAGCCATCAAGGCTAAAATCAGGGCGTCCGAGCCTGAGGAGACGCCAATGGCGTGTTTGACCCCCAGATAGTCTGCACAGGCACTCTCAAACTGACTGACCTCGGGCCCTAAAATATAACCATTGGCGTGAAGCACCCGTAAAAAGGCGGCTTGAAGTTCTGTTTCCAGAGCCTGGTGCGTTCTTGATAAATCGAGCAGAGGAACCGATGTAATACTCATGCTTTATCCTTGTTTTTAAAATAATCGTAGGAGAATTGTCCTTTTGTCAGGTTTTCAGGCAAAGGCTCTGCTTCATCCAGATCCAGACAACGCATGTGTCCGGGGCTGATTTCCTGGTAGCGAAAACCGCTCTCAGGGCAGACACGAATCCCTTCTGGATTGGCCTCAGGCAAACGCTGACCATGACGACTCATCCAACCCACTTGCTTGGCGGGAACCCCCAGCATCAAGGCGTAATCCGGCACATTTTCGGTGACGACTGCGCCTGCGCCCACAAAGGCATAACATCCAATTTCAATGCCACAGACCAAAGTCGCATTGGCGCCGATACTGCACCCCCTGCGTAAACGCGTGGTTTCATAGAGGGTCTGGCGGTTGACTTGTGAGCGGGGATTGCTCACATTGGTCAAGACACAGGAGGGCCCTAAAAAAACATCCTCTTCGATCACGGTGCCTGTATAAACCGAGACATTGTTTTGAATCTTGACCCGATTGCCAATTTCTACACCTGAGGCGATAAATACATTTTGGCCCAGATTACAATTTCTTCCCAATTTTGCGTCTTTTGAAATATGGCAAAAATGCCAGATTTTGGTGCCTGCGCCAATTTCGCAGGGCTGATCAATATAGCTGGATTCATGGGCGAAATACTCAGGTTTCATTTTATCCTTCCATGGGCAAGAGAATCGTTTGCCCGTGTGTAATCAACGAGCGTTGGGCCGCTTGTAAAACTTTGAGTACCCTGAGCCCACTGTGGGCATCTGTCAGCGGGGGCTGGCGATCTACAAGGGCCTGAAGAAAGGCCAGACATTCCAGCCGCAGGGGTTCATCGTCTGAATATTCGATCGCTTTGCCTTCGCCTTTGATTGGAACCGGTCCTTCTTCTTTTAGATCTACACGCTGGTCATACAGTATCAGGGATTTATTCACATCATCAAATACTGCCATGCGTTGAGAACCTACGACCACAAGTTTTTGCTCCTTAAAGGGATTGAGCCAGGAAATAAAAATATGCGCCGAAAGACCATTGTCAAAAGCCATTTGTGTGACGGTGATATCGGCAATATTGCTTTGGATATAACTTCCTCCCGTGGCAATGATCTGAAAAGGAAGCTCTCCCACCAACCTCAAAATGACAGCAATATCATGCGGAGCAAAGGACCAGAGAATATTTTCTTCTCTGCGCACCTTTCCCAAATTAAGCCGGTTGGAGTAAATATATTGAATTTTTCCCAATTGACCTTCTGCAATCAGGGCTCTTAATTTCAATATGGCAGGATGGTATTCGAGAATATGCCCGACCATTAGAATTTTATTCTGATTTTCTGCCAGTTTAGAAACTTTGAAAGCATCTTCATAGCGTAGAGCCAGGGGCTTTTCGCAGAAAACATCTTTGCCAGCGCTTAAGGCCTGCTCAATCAGTTGGGCGTGGGTGACGGCTGGAGTTGCTATCACCACCCCAGCAATCTCTGGATCTGAAAAGACAGTCTCTGGGTGCTCATAGATGGGGACTTCAGGCGCAAGGTTTGCTGCTGTGGCCATACCCGTTTCAGTCGGGTCAACAACAGCCCCCAGGGCACCGAGTTGGTAAAAATTTCGAACCAGGTTCTTGCCCCAATAGCCACAGCCCAGAACAGCAATTTTTGGGTTTTTCAAACTTTGTTTCTCACGATCCAGTTTTTAGGTATGATAGCTATTTTCCCTGAGGGACAAAAGTATAAACCTTGTATAATAGATCCATGTTAAACCCAATGCCCAACTCCCCGATACAAACATTACAATGGATGGTCGAACAGCGCCTGCTGCTGTTTATGCCTGATTTTCTTGCTTTGGAAGACCGTCAGCTATTTTTAGCTGAAGCCCGTAATTCGCCTGTGCTTCCTGCCCCTGTTGATGAATATGCCCAGACCCAGGAGCGTCCTGTTCAGCGTCAAACACAATTGCTGGAGATCTCTGCGTCGCTTGAGCAGGAGAGCAAGCAAAGATTTGCCCAAGTCGCGCCCTTTGTCAATCAACATTTCGGTTTGGAACTGCAGCGTCAGGAGCGTCCTCAATTTTTGCGCTATGCTGTTGGAGATTTTTTCAAACCCCATACCGACAGCTATGATCATCCCATTTATCGTGAGCGCCGCATCAGTTTTATTCTCTGCTTGAATGATCATGCCGATTATCAGGGCGGGCGACTTGCTTTCTTTCTGCGTCATCCCAGCCAACCTGAACGATTTCTGGGGGTGCCGGTTCCCCCCGCTGCCGGTTTGCTGATCGCTTTTCGCTCTGATTTGCTGCACGAAGTGAGCCCCGTAACGGCTGGAGAACGTTTGACGGTTGTTACCTGGCTGGCTGAATAGCTCTTTTTTTAATTGTAATCTTGGCCACAGATCCTTAAAAAAATCCACTTTATACTTTAAAGTACTTGATGAAAATATTAATATAGGTTTTAATCAAGAGTATGAGTTCCTCTTCTCTGCCTGAACACACTACCTCGGCCTATTCAGAAGAACCAATTCTTCTGCAGGATCGCGCCATGGAGAATCTGCGCTTTATTCGCGCCACCATGGAGCGGGCGACCAGCTATACCATGGTTTCGGGAACAGGTCAGATTTTAGTGGGCTTAACGGCGCTGGTGGCCGCTTGGGCTGCAGCTGCGCAAGCCAGTGTTGAAACCTGGATTTTTGTCTGGTTGGCAGAAGCGGTTGTTTCGCTGGTGATTTCAAGCTTTATGATGATGAAAAAAGCGAAATCGGCAAAATTACCGCTTTTGACTGAAACCGGAAGAAAATTTCTCTTGAGTTTCACTCCTCCCATGATGGCGGGCGCGATGTTGACGGCTGTTTTGTATCAGCACCAGCTCATGCCTTTGATTCCGGGGATCTGGCTTTTGCTGTATGGCACAGGCGTAATTGCCAGTGGCACCTATTCTGCCCGGATTGTACCCGTGATGGGATTTTGTTTTATGTTACTCGGCGTTTTGGCGATGACAGGCCCCCAAGTTTGGGGGAATGCGCTGATGGCAGCTGGTTTTGGCGGCTTGCATATTGCCTTTGGCGTTTTGATTGCACGAAAGTATGGGGGTTAGTCCCGTGTTGAATAAAAAAAAGAAAGCAGAACGGCAAATTTATACTTTGCCTGAAGCTCAAAAAGGACCCAATCGCGCACTAGAATTGGATCGTCTGATTCATGAACGCATTCGCTTGGGAATTGTGAGTGCTTTGGCTGTGAATGAATCACTGGGTTTCAATGAACTCAAACTGATTCTTGAAACCAGCGATGGCAATTTGAGTGTGCATGCCCGGAAATTGGAAGAAGCGGGTTATCTTACCTGCGAGAAATTTTTTGAGGGCCGCATGCCCAAAACAGAATACCGCTTGACTGAAACAGGCCGCAAAGCCTTGGAACGTTATTTGAACCATATGGAGGCCCTGATTCAGACCATGCGCAATCAGGGTGAAACTGAGGAGTAATTTTTTTGGGGATGAACTTTATGCAGCAAAGCTCTTTTAATTCTTTTTCACCACTGCATGCGGCGATCATTTTGGATGGCAATGGACGTTGGGCCCAAAACAAAGGCTGGCCCCGTGTAGCCGGTCACCAGTCTGGGGCCAAAACTGTACGCACGATTGTGGAAGCGGCTCCTGATGCAGGAATTGGCACGCTGACACTCTATGCTTTTTCTTCAGATAATTGGCGCAGACCCGGATATGAGGTCAAAGCCCTGATGAAACTTTTTTCTGAATATTTAAAAACCGAGACTCCCCGTTGTTTGGCCAATGATGTCAGACTCTCGATTATCGGGCGTCGGGATCGCTTCTCAGATGGCTTGCGGGCCGCAATTGTCCGTGCTGAACAGGCGACTTTGGCAGGAAAAAAACTTCATCTGCGGGTCGCCTTGGACTATTCCGCCCGCGATATGATTCTTGAGGCTGCCCGTCAATTGCATGCTTTTGATGGGGATTTTGACCGAGAAACCTTTTCGCGCTTGGTCACACAAAGTGATCCGGTAGGTGAACGCATTCCCGATGTGGATATTTTGATCCGCACGGGTGGCGAACAACGTCTCAGCGATTTTTTGCTCTGGGAATGTGCCTATGCAGAGTTTTTCTTTGTCGAGAAAATGTGGCCTGATTTTTCACCCGCTGATTTGCAGCAGGTGGTCGGCGAGTTTTGCAGTCGGGATCGCCGCTTTGGGGGCTTGAATCAACTCAGTCAACAGGTGGTGGCTGGCTAGTCGTTCGCCTCGGTTTTTTCATTAAAACAATATTCAATCTGCGCCAGGTGCTTTTCTTACGCTTAGCCGATTGGTTTCGCGAGTAGGTACAGGCGGCTCAGTTCAGGGGGTTCAATTAAATCTCAATTAGGAAGGACCCTCTATGCGCGTCAAAATGATTCTGCCCGCCTTAACAGAGGCCAAAAGTCCCTATTGGCGGCCGATCAAATACTCGCTTTTTCCCCCCTTGGGGCTGGCGACGCTGGCCGGTTATCTTGACCCCGATGACCCAGTGGTTTTGCAGGATGAGCATGTTGAAACACTGGATTTAGAGGATGCTCCCGATCTCGTTTTGATTCAGGTCTATATCACCAACGCTTTTCGGGCCTATGCCTTGGCTGATTATTACCGTTCACGGGGAGCCCATGTTGCTTTGGGCGGTTTGCATGTCACTTCTTTGCCCGAAGAAGCAGCAGTCCATGCCGATACTTTGTTTTTGGGGCCGGCTGAAGAGGCTTTTCCCCGCTTTCTTGCAGATTTTCGCAGGGGCCAGACTGAAAAAGTGTATGTTTCCCGTTCCCGCAGCCTGGTGGATTTGCCTTTGCTTCGTCGGGATTTGATTCGCCGTTCCCGCTACTTTGTTCCCAATTCTCTGGTGGTGACACGGGGCTGCCCTCATCGCTGTGATTTTTGTTATAAAGAAGCCTTCTTTGAGGGCGGGCGCTCGTTTTACACCCAGCCTGTGGAGCAGGCCTTAACAGAGATCGAACGCTTACCTGGCAAACACCTCTATTTTCTCGATGACCATCTTTTGGGAAACCGCCGCTTCGCACGCGAGCTTTTTGCCGGTTTAAAGGGCATGAAGCGTGTTTTTCAGGGGGCAGCAACGGTTGATTCAATTTTGCGGGATGATCTGATTGAGCGGGCCGCTGAGGCGGGCTTGCGCAGCCTTTTCGTGGGCTTTGAAACCCTCTCTGAAGACAATCTGCGCAGCAGTTCCAAGTTTCAGAACCTGGGGCAGGATTATGCCCGTGCGATTCAACGCCTTCACGATTTGGGGATTATGATCAACGGCAGTTTTGTCTTTGGCTTGGATCACGACGGCCCGGATGTCTTTCAACGCACGGTGGATTGGGGCATTCGCATGGGGCTGACCACAGCCACCTACCATATTTTAACGCCCTATCCTGGCACCTCACTTTTTCAGCGTTTGGAAGCAGAAGGTCGGATTTTGCATCGGGATTGGCCACGTTACGATACCCGTCAGGTGGTGTATCAGACCCAGGGCCTGAGTGCTGAGGCACTTCAACAAGGTTATGATTGGGCATACCGCGAATTTTATGCTTGGTCCAGGATTTGGCAATCCGCAGCCCAGCATTCAGACTTCAAGCACCGCTTGAAGCATTTGGCCTATACCTCAGGCTGGAAAAAATTTGAACCCGTTTGGAATTTTCTGATCAAGCATGAACTATTGGGACATACCCGCAGTTGGTTGGAGACGGTTTTGGCAGAGGTTAAACCCACCTTTTCAGGTTCGCAAGAATCGGGTGGAAGCACTGGGCCTGTTCAGCGTATAAATGAAGTTACCCGATTCTAAAGGAGCCGATGATGTTGACACTTGCCCCCGAACATTACCCCCTGCTTGAAAAATCTGTGGCCTGGCTGCAGGATCATTACCATGAACAGCCTGAACTGGCTGAAATTGCTGAGGCTGCAGGTTTCAGCCCAATGCACTTTCAACGGATTTTTAAAGCAGGTGTAGGGGTCAGTCCCAAACGCTTTCTGCAGGCTACCACCTTGAAACACGCCCGAAAATTATTGAAGGAAAACAGTGTTTTAGATACCAGTCTGGCCTTGGGGCTTTCCAGCCCCGGACGTTTACATGACCTCTGCGTTGAAGGTGAAGCGGTTGCGCCGGGAGAAATGCGTTCACGCGGTAAAGGGCTCGAAATTTTCTGGGGAGTGCATTCCACACCCTTTGGGCCGGCTTTGTTTGCTCTTTCACAAAGAGGCCTGTGTGAACTGGATTTTCTGCCCGATCAGCGTTGCCCGGAGCTGACACCTGAAGAGGCCTTGCGGCAGAAATGGCCAGGGGCGCGTCTGATTGAAAGCCCTGAACGCACTGCTTTTTTGCCTGAGCAGATTTTTTCTACCCGACCGGGCCCGCTTACGCTTTATTTGCAAGGCACAAACTTTCAGCTTCAGGTTTGGCAAGCGCTTTTGCGTATTCCCGAAGGACAGATGACCACCTATGGGGCGATTGCCCGCTGGCTGGGCAAAGAGCAAGCTTCGCGTGCGGTCGGCAGTGCGGTGGGGCAAAACCCCCTCAGTTACTTGATTCCCTGCCACAGGGTTCTGCGGGGAGATGGGGGCATTGGCGGCTATGCGGGAGGCTTAACACGCAAGCGTATCCTCTTGGCCAGTGAAACCTGTGCCTGTTTGGATTAAATTCTTAGATTGGTCTGTTTGAAAAGCTGGGGTACAATAAGCCTATCTCGGCAGGAGCAGGATCTGTGAATTATTTCAAAATTCTTTTTTATAGTGTATGGCTGGCAGGCAGTGTGGCTTTTTTTCTGCCTGCCCAAGCTGAAACCTTTCTCAAATTTCCTGAAGGATTTCTTTGGGGCACCGCCACAGCGGCTTATCAGGTTGAAGGTGGGATTGAAAATGATTGGAGCGCAGCCGGTCTTGATGCTGGCAAAGCGGCTGAACACTATGAACACTACGAAGAAGATTTTGATGATCTTGAGCAAATGGGAACCCAGATTTACCGCTTGTCTTTGGAATGGGCCCGTCTCGAACCTGAGCCTGGAAAATACGATTTAAAAGCGCTGACCCATTACCGTGAAATGCTTCAGTCGCTGAACCGGCGGGGCATTCAGCCGATGGTTACCGTCTTTCACTTTACGCTGCCGCCTTGGTTTGTCGCCAAAGGTGGCTGGACAAAGGAAGAAAATATCGCAGATTTTGTGCGTTTTACGCATTGGATCAGTGCCGAATTGAAAGATGAAGTCAATTGGTGGTTTACCCTCAATGAGCCTTTGGTGTATGCCTTTAAAGGCTACGATGCGGGTCAATGGCCCCCTTTTGTTAAGAATCGCAATCTGGCCCTGCGCGTGATCAAACATTTGATTCTGGCCCATGGCCAGGCGTATCGGGCGATCCATGCCGAAGACCCGATTGCCTGGGTTTCTTTTGCCAAGAATATTTCCCTGTTGGAGCCGAATTGGCCAGCCAACCCTTTGGACCAAGCCATGACGGGTTTTCAAAGTTATTTATTTAATGAAACTTTTTGGGAGGCGATTTCCAAAGGGGAATTGAGTTTTAGCGTGCCGGGCATTGAGCCGATTGTGATTCCCCCCAATGCGGATTTAAAGGGCAGCTTGGATTTTATTGCCTTTAACTACTATACCCGTTATCTGATTGCCGCCGATGGCAGTCAGAAAACACGTCAAGGCGTGCCTGTGACAGAATTGAACTGGGAAATTTATCCCGAAGGCATGCTCAAGGTGCTGCGCATGGCCAATCAGCATGCTCAAAAAATGAAGATTCCGATTTTTATCAGTGAAAATGGTTTGGCAGATGGTGATGACAGCCAGCGGCCTGCCTATTTAGTGCGCCATATGGCCCAGATATGGCAAGGGATTCAGGAAGGAATTCCAGTGCGAGGCTATCTGCACTGGACCCTCATGGACAATTACGAATGGGCTGATGGCTATGCTGCCAAATTTGGTCTGATGGATATTGAACGCAATTGGCGGCCTTCGGCCTGGCTTTTTCAGGATATGATCCAGCAAAATGGGTTTCCCGCGCAATGGCTTGAGAAGTACAAGTTGCCTGAACGTTGAGTTATCAATATTTATATTTGTAAGAGAGGCCAATCGCTTCTTGCTGAGCGTATGCCGGGAATTGTCCCAGCACGAGCGGGTCGTTTGCCTGAGGTGGGTTTTGCAATTGGTACCAATTGATCAAAATGGTGGCTAATCCAATGCTGATATTGGCCAAGGATAGACGCGTTTTTAATGAACTATAGCCTTGATTGTCACCAAAATTCAGCAGGCCCCAACCCACTGTTGCTCCACCGATTACCATTCCACTGATTTTTATGCCACTGTAAAGATCAGGCTCCTGAATCGGGAGAGAGGATGTTAATAGCCACGTAACACTCAAAGCATCGAGCCCCAATGAGGGAATTACGATATTGAGATCTGGAGGGCTCTCTGGCAAGGGGGTGGATGGATAGCTCGGTTGAATCATCGCCAATTCTTCCAGACTGAAGCCAGAGTTCTTAACCCAGGTGCTTAGAGCGGGCAGTTTCATATCCTTCAGATAGGCATTATGATAATGAAGATCGAGGATTTGAGCCAACTTTCTTCCTGCTGTCTTTTCAATCAAATAACCTACGGCACAAATATTACCCTCTCTATCGATAAAAACAGGGCGTGATTGATTCTGATATTCGTAATTTCGTGGAAATTTCTGGGCTAAGCGATAGGTTTTGAGATGATCTAATAGCGTTTCTCGTTGTAGACGTAA
The DNA here is from genome assembly GCA_002783405.1 of bacterium (Candidatus Blackallbacteria) CG13_big_fil_rev_8_21_14_2_50_49_14. Lineage (NCBI taxonomy): Bacteria > Candidatus Blackallbacteria > bacterium (Candidatus Blackallbacteria) CG13_big_fil_rev_8_21_14_2_50_49_14. The sequence goes on from PFGG01000064.1 coordinate 33,551, forward strand.
GTGGGGAGAAATGTGTGTGTTGGGTACTTTTCTCAACCGCTCTTCGACATAGGCCAAATGTGTTTGAATGCGCAGATTTGTATTCGTCTTTAGGGTGGGCAATTGCCCATAGCGCTCAAGAAAACTGATATCACCAATGATCTTATTGATCGTATAGCTTTGATCTGGAGCTGGTTTTGCTCCGATCAAAAAGAGGGCTATCGTGAAAATACTTATACAGCGATAAATGTACGACATGTTATATTTATATAGCATTTTTAGCTTGAGTTCAAAATTTTTTGATTGGAAAATCTATGTGGAAGATTTGTAAGCTTGTATTTTGCTTATGGTTCTTTTTTTATGAGTTAACACTTCCTGTTTCAGCGTTTGAAACACTTTCACCTCAAAACCAAGGCTTGCATGTGCAGATATTGAAGCTTGAGTGGGGACCCTCTGAAGTAAACGTGATTCCCCCTTCAGATTTGATTTTTCCATCAATGGGGTTGTTTCTAGGCGGATGGAGTCTAGGAGCTCTCACCTATCTGATTTATCGTTATCTTTTTGATAACTCCGAAATTTCTCTGATTAGTTCCTCAAGTGATTTTCTTGCGATGAGCCTATCCGTTTTGGCTAACAGTTTTTTTATTTGGTGGGTAGGCAATTGGGGGTGGGAAAATTCAGGGTTTGAAGGAGACTTTGGCGTGACACTGGCGGGGGTACTTTTAGGACAGAGCCTTTACATTGTTCAACCAGAATTGGATAAACTGGATCAAAATTTTGTATTCATAAACTATCTCAACTGGAGTTTTTCCAGCTTGGGGGGAGTCAGTGCCTATAATGCTTCATTACATGCCAAAAATTAGAATATTACAGGAGAGAACTGAGGATCCCCGAAGGGGGGCTATGGTGCGAATTTCACTTTCTGAAGCTTTTTCAAGATCGAGGGTTGCCAACAATAGATGATCAGGGCCAACACACTCTTTTTCTGAACTCAAAGCCGTTCCAGGCGCAGATCGATTTGGTGCTGGAGTTGTTCGTAGGGCATGGCACCTTTGAGATCCATGATTGGTTTGCCTTTCCAGAATAACATCAGGGTGGGAATGCTCTGAATGCCATAAAAATTGGCTGCAGCAGGGTTTTGATCGACATTGATCTTGATGATTTTAAGTTTGCCCTCGTATTGTTTTGCCACCTGTTTGAGCACAGGGTTCATCATTTTACAGGGGCCACACCATTCCGCCCAGAAATCGACCAGGATGGGCACGGGAGATTCACTGATCAGGCTTTCGAAACTGGGTTTGGTTTGCGCGGACATGCTTTAATCCTCTTCTTTTTCAGACTTCTAAATATACTATACGGGGTATATGTTGTTTGAGTCAAGTCGGTTTTTAAAATGGCTTTTTTCAAGTTCATAAAAAACAGAGCGCCCCAATTGGGGCGCTCTGAGAGAAACAGTTTTGTGGATTTTGACTAATCCTGAGCTTCGTCTCCGCCACGCGCTTCCAGTTTTTGGCCGTAGGGCCGGGCTGCAGGTTTGCTTTTGCGCTGTTGGCCCCGTTCTTTACGTTTGGTGTCTTCACGCATCATAAAGCGGATTGGCGTTCCTACAAAGCCAAAGCTTTCGCGCATTTTGCGCTCAACGTGACGCAGATACGGTGCTTCGACGATATCGGGATGGTTGCTGAAGAGCACGAAAGTGGGGGGGCTGACGCTGACCTGGGTGCCGTAGCTGATTTTGGCCCGGCGGTTTTTACGGGCTGGAGGCGGGGTCATGGAAACAATTTCATTCAATACTTCATTGAAGAGGCCTGTGGTAATTCTGCGTTGGTTTTCTTCACTGGCGGCTTTGGCCACATCCAGCAGGTTAAACAGACGTTTTTTCGTGACCGTTGAGGTAAAAACCACGGGGGCGTATTCGAGAAAATAGAGCTTTTCCCGCAGGGAATCGGCATGTTCAGGCATGCTGCGGTGGTCTTTATCGGGGATCAGATCCCATTTATTGACCACAATCACACAGGCTTTGCCCAATTCCTGGGCCATGCCTGCAATGCGCTGATCCTGTTCTGAAACGGGTTCTGAGGCATCAACGACCAGAACGACCACGTCGGCACGGTGAATGGCTTTGATCGCACGTACCACTGAGAAACGCTCCACGCCATAACGGACCTTGGCTTTTTTACGAATCCCGGCGGTATCAATCAACACGTATTTTTCGCCTTCGCGCTTGAGAACGGTATCGATTGCGTCGCGCGTGGTGCCTGGTATATTGCTGACCGTCATACGTTTTTCACCCAAGAGGGTATTGACGATCGATGACTTGCCGACGTTGGGGCGACCCACAATCGCCAGTTTTAAACCCTCTTCTTCGTCGGCATCAAAGACCTGTTCGATTTCGAGTTTTTCGACAATATCATCAAGTAGATCGCCGATCCGGTTGCTGTGAATGGCTGAAATGGCGTGAGGGTCACCCAGGCCCAATTCATAAAACTCGGCGGCAGGGGCACTGTTGTGCATATCATCGAGCTTATTGACGGCCAGAATGACCTCTTTGCGGCGTTGACGCAATTCATCGGCAATCACCCGGTCCAAGGGGTGCAGGCCGGTTTGCCCGTCAACTACAAAGACAATCACCTGGGCTTCATCTACGGCCAACCAGGCCTGTTGTTGCACGGATTCATGCATATCATCGCTGTCTTCAAACAGCAAACCCCCGGTATCAATCACGATAAAGGGGTGATTGGTCCATTCACAACTCAAATAGAGCCGATCCCGGGTGACTCCCGGCATATCATCGACAATGGCCATGCGCTGGCCGACAAAACGGTTGGCAAGGGTGGATTTGCCTACATTGGGGCGGCCGACTATTGCGACCAGTTGCCCTTTATTTACTGCGCCCATATGATTTCTCCAATCAGCGGCGCGGCTGGGGGGGCCTCATCCGCAATATGATAAGCCCGGCTCAGGGCCGCCCGGGCTTCTGTTTCTGTTTCGGGTGAGTTGATATGCAGGGTGGCGAGCGTGTCTCCGGCCTGAACCTGATCTCCCCGTTTTTTCTGAAGGGTGATGCCCACACCCAAATCCAGAATATCGTCTTTGGTATCGCGTCCGCCGCCCAGGGCTTTGAGTGCGTTGCCAATTTCACGGGCGTAAACATCGTGAATATAGCCAGATTTTTCAGCCTTAAAGGGCAAAACGGTCTGGGCTTGGGGCATAAGCGAAAAATCTTCGCAAACATTGGCATTGCCACCTTGGGCATGGATCAGTTCACGGAATTTAACCAGGGCCTTGCCACTGACGATCTGGTGTTGGAGCAAGGCTTTGCCCTCTTCCAGCGTTTTGACCCGTTCGGCATTGACCAATTGCATGGCTCCCAGTGTGAGAACCACTTCTCTTAAATCTTCAGGGCCTTGGCCCTTGAGGGTTTCAATCGACTCTTCGACTTCCAGGGTGTGGCCTATGGCCTTGCCCAGGGGTTGCTCCATATCACTGAGCATGACCGAAACTGAGCGCTTGAGGTTTTTGCCTACTTTGACCAGCATTTCGGCAAGCTCTTTGGCAGAGGCATAGTCGGGCATGAAAGCACCTGAGCCATATTTGACATCGAGCACGATTACATCGGCTCCGGCTGCGATTTTTTTCGACAAAACCGAGGCCACAATCAAAGGGATACTGTCGACAGTGGCGGTTACATCACGCAGGGCGTAGAGGCTTTTGTCGGCAGGGGCCAGATTTTGGGTCTGGCCGACCACGGCTACGCCGACCCTGTCGATTTGATCGAGAAACTGAACGGTGCTCAGACTGGTCTGAAAGCCGGGTATGGCTTCGAGTTTGTCGATGGTGCCGCCCGTATGTCCCAGACCTCTTCCTGAAAGTTTGGCAACAACCAAACCGGTACTGGCGACCAAGGGGGCCAGCACCAGGGTTACTTTATCACCCACGCCACCTGTGCTGTGCTTGTCTACTTTAATTCCGGCAATCGCGCTGAGGTCGAGCAATTCGCCCGAATGCGCCATGGCATCGGTCAGATGCGTGGTTTCTTCTTCTGTCATGCCTTTAAAATACACGGCCATCAGCCAGGCACTGAGCTGATAATCCGGTACCGAACCTTCGCTGATCCCTTTGACCAGGAGGTCGATTTCTTGACGACTTAGGGTGCCGCCATCCCGTTTTTTACGAATAATTTCTACTGTGTTCATAAAACGGCATTTTAGCACCCTCTGAGCCGCATTGACAGTGGAATCCGGCCTGATGTGCTTAGATTTGCGTATATTTCTCCACGATTTTCAGCAAGAGGGCATTCAGTTTTTCGACCGTATAGGCCCCTGTCGTGGGTGCCAAATGCCCTTGCAGATTGCCAATACCGCTCTCTGAAGTTAGAAAGAGATATTCACCGTTGCTGAGCAGGGCGAGCATGCGCATCAGAAACTCGGTTTCTTCGTCGGCACCGCTGCCTGCAATCGGAATGATCCGGATGCCTTTTTTGATGGCGATGCTGAGCAGCTTGTGCAGGTGCTTGAGATTGGCTGTGCTGCGGTGAGGTGGGGCATCGAGTACGAGAAAGAGCAGACGGGCCCGCGCTTTTTCACTCCAGGCATGTTGCTCAATTGCGTTTTCAAGCGCCTGGTTGAAGGCTTCTGCTTTGTCGCCTCCCCCTGCGGCCTGCTGCAGACTGAGTTGGTGGCTGACCGTGGCGATATCGCTGCTGAAGGGAAAGGAACGCACAAGATATTCATTGTTAAAATCGCGGTAGAAATTGGCGCTGACTCTCAGTTGAAGATCGGTATTGCGTTTTTGCACCAAATGAAGCAGATCCTGAAACTCATCTTTGAGGTATTCCAATTCATCGCGCATCGAATCGGTGGTATCGACCATGAACATTAGATCGAGGTTTTGGGAAATGCTTTCTGCGTATCTGAGGCTTTCAGTTCGAGAGGTGCTATCTGCCACATTTATGTTTTCTGGCGTCTTTAGCAACACTATTTTTTCCTTGTTGCCCCAAGAACTAAATTGATTGCTTAAGGCTTTACGTTCATCTAAACCTGTGGGATAGTCACTTCTTCTCACAGGAAACCAGAGATCAAACTCAATGTTTTTTTCGAGGGGATCATGAATTGATTGAATGCTTCGACCAGGAATTTCAATCTGAAACATATTTTCAGGCGTGTCGTTCAGGGGATTGGAGGGGCGTTGTTCTGAATGGGTAAAGAGTGAGATTTTTCCCTGCTGATCAGTTCTTCCTTCAGCCAAAATTTCACCTTTGAGGTTTCTGAGCCGGACTGCCTGATCCATGATGGGAAAGCGTCCAAAACCGCTAAAATTTTCTTCGATTTTTATATTCACTCTTTGCAAGGGATAGAGCCCCCAATAGGGCATCATGCGTTTCCAGTCTGTAGTGTTCATCAAATGGAGCCAGAAGTCCCAGTTCTCTAAGTCATTCCAGGCACCCGCCGTGAGTCGGCTACCTTTTAGTGGCTCTTCGGCAGATAAATATTGAGGTGTGGGGGTGGAGATAATCTGTGGCTGCGGGCTGGGTTCTGTCCACGGCGAAGGGGAGGCTGATACTGGGCTGAGGGGCTCGGGAACCGCTGTGGGTTCTGCACTGGGAGGGCTTGTGGGCGCTGCTGTGGCTTGGGCTTTGTTGAAATCACTCTCGCTGCTATTGAAGAGGGCGATTGTTTCGCTGGAGGGGGTGATTTCTCCTGGCGTGTTGAGAGGCGTGCAGGCACAGAGAATGAGCAGGCCGACTGCCAGGTTCAGTTTTTGTTTCAGGGGGGTCTTCATGGTCTGCCTCCAGCTATTTTCTGGATTGAGCATAGCATTATTTTATGTTTTTGTAAATTTATTTTTTACATTTTAATTTGTGTTATTGGTTGTGCAGGTAGGAAAAGGAATAAGACGTGTCTTCATGCGTCTTTTTTTGCGTATATTTCTCCACGATTTTCAGCAAGAGGGCATTCAGTTTTTCGACACGATATTCTCCTGTGGTGGCTTCCACAGGCTTTTGAAAACTGTGTGTTTGCTAAAATAAATTTATAGTTAAGTAAAAAAAGATTTTATCCACACTTTTATGCTGCTGAGGGGCTGGTATTCACTCTTTGGAAATTGAATTTTTAAAAGAACTGATTGTTATTCTCGGGCTTTCTACTGGGGTGGTTTTGTTTTGTCAAAAACTTAAGATGCCCTCGATCATGGGGTTTTTAATTACGGGTGTATTGGCGGGTCCCCATGGCCTGGGTTTGGTCTATTCTCTGCATGAAGTCGAGATGATTGCAGAAATTGGAATTATTTTTTTGCTGTTTACCATCGGGATAGAATTTTCGTTTGAACATCTCTTGCAAATGAAACGTACTGTTTTGCAGGGGGGTTTTTTGCAGGTGGCGCTTACCATTTTTACCGTGGCGTGCGCCTTTGGTCTCTTGGGGCAAAACCTGAATGTGGGAATTTTTGCTGGGTTTCTTTTGGCGTTGAGCAGTACAGCGATTGTTTTGAAATTGATGCAAAGTCGGCTTGAAATGGACAGCCCCCATGGAAAAATTGTTTTGGGGGTCTTGATTTTTCAAGATTTGGTGATTGTTCCGATGATGTTATTAACACCGATCTTGGCTGGTAAAGCTGAAAATCCTGGGTTGAGTTTGCTGCTTTTGGGGCTGAAATCGTTGGCTGTCGGGTTGGGCGTTTGGGTTGTCAGCAAATGGCTGATGCCCCGCTTGTTGTTTCAAATTGTCAAAAGTCGCAACAGTGAGTTATTTCTGCTGAGTATGATTTCAATTTGTATGGTGATTGCATTTTTGACTTCCAGTTTGGGTTTGTCTCTTTCTTTGGGGGCTTTCTTGGCAGGTTTGATTATCTCTGAATCTGAATACAGTCACCAGGCCATGAGCAATATATTGCCTTTTCGTGATATCTTTATCAGCTTTTTCTTTGTTTCTATTGGCATGTTATTGGATTTGTCATTTTTTATCACGCATCTGGGGCAGATCCTGGTCTGGGTTGTGGCGGTCTTGCTGCTTAAAATTCTAACGGGATTGATTGCCTCGGCCTCATTGGGGTATCCTTTGCGCACCAATTTACTGAGTGCCCTGGCTCTTTGTCAGGTGGGTGAATTTTCCTTTGTGCTTTCAAAAAGTGGGGTTGAATTTGGACTGCTGTCTGAGCAAAATTACCAATTATTTCTGGCGGTCTCTATTTGTACCATGGCAGTCACCCCGTCTTTGATTGCCCTGGGCCCCAAAACGTCTGAAATGGTGACCCGCTTGCCGATTCCAAGGCGCTTTACAGGGCACTTAACCCTTCCAGATCAACTCGAATCCCATTCTGATTCTGAAACATTGCATAATCATCTTGTGATTATTGGGTATGGTATCAACGGTCAAAACCTTGCACGGGCAGCCAAAGCCGGTGGCATTCCCTATGCAATTTTAGAAACCAATGCGCTGACTGTACAAACCTTTAAAGCACAGGGTGAGCCCATTCATTATGGGGATGCCTCTCAAGCTCTGATTCTTGAGCAGGTGAAATTAACGCAGGCCCGTGTGGCTGTGATCGCCATTTCAGATCCTGATGCCACCCGTCGCATTATTGCTGCTATTCGTGCAATGAATGACCGCCTGTATCTCATTGTGCGTACCCGTTTTGTATCTGAAATAGCTGAACTGCTCAAATTGGGGGCTGACCGGGTAATCCCTGAAGAGTTTGAGACTTCTGTCGAAATTTTTAGCTTGGTTTTGCGAAAGTATTTTGTTCCTGAAGAAGAAATACTTAATTTTGTCGAAGAAGTCAGAGCCGATGGCTATGGCATGTTGCGTGGGCTGCAACGCGATAAACTTTCAATCCAAGAATTGCAGGAAGAAATTGAAATCTTTTCGCGCCGTTTGGCAGAGGGCTCAGTCTTGGTGGGACAATCTTTGCTTGAGAGTAATTTGCGCCAAAGATATGGGATTACCGTTTTGGCCATTCGCCGAGAGTCGCAATTGATCAGTCAATTGGATATCCATTCTCGTTTTCGTGCCGGGGATGTTTTGGTGATGATGGGGCATGCCCAACTGTTCAGTGATACGGCTGAATTGTTTAAAGACCTTTCTGAGAATTCTCAAGCGCTTTAGTTTTTGTGCTGATGAGGTGTGGGAAGTTTTATCGCTTATTCAACATGAGGCCTTGGTTTTTCTTTCTGCAGCAGAGCCCCTGCGTTTGTTCTTGATGCGGTTTTTTAGGGCTGAAACGTTCTCTCAGACAGTCGTTTCTTGCTTGAAATTTAGGTGACTCTGTTCCTTGAGTGTTAATTTGCCAGGATTTAAATACATGTTAACCTCAATTTAAGTTTAGGTACGTCAGATCCTTTTTTCAGACGTCTATAAACTAATCAAGAAAGTTGTTAAAGGTAGGGAGTTTCAATCATGATGAATAAAGTAATCGCTCTGTTAAAAGAAGAAGAAGGCCAAAGCATGGTCGAATACGGCATTATCCTCGCATTGATCGCTGTAGTCGCCATCGGAACCGTTCAAGCCATCGGCCAAAAGCTGCACAGCGGCGACGGCACCGGTGCATTCGACAAAGTCAACGCTGAACTCGGACGTGTTTCCGGTGGTTCCAGCGGCGGCACCAACTAAATCTTCTCTGCTCTTTTTCTTCAGTTACAGCCCGGCACCCCTGCCGGGCTGCTGCTTTTTGGAGAGCCTGTTACAATAAAGTCAGGAAAAAAAAAGATGCTGCAAAATATCCCCCCCACCTATTATGGCGTGATTCTGGTTGGTCTGATCGCGACCGTGACAGACTTCTGGAAACGTAAAATTTATAACTGGCTGACACTGCCGGCTATTCTGGCGGGCTTGGCTTTGAATCTGTGGCTGACAGGTCTGCCGGGTTTGGGCAATAGCTTTCTCGGGCTTTTATTGGGCGGCGGGGTCTTTTTGATTCTGGGACTGATGGGCATGATGGCGGGCGGGGATATCAAACTGGCGGCTGCAATTGGCGCTCTCATTGGCTGGAAACTGACGATCTCTTCCCTCTACTATGCCGCGATTCTGGGCGGAATTTTTGCCATTCTTTGGTCAGCTGCCCATGGAACACTCTGGGCCACCCTGAAACGGGTCGGGCGGGCTTTGTATGCCGCTGCGGCTCCTGGCATGAAACCCGAAGTGGAGCTGGCGCAAAGTGAAACCCGCCCCATGCCCTATGGGGTGGCCATCTCTTGGGGGGCCATCACTGCCCTGTTTTGGCTGCCCCCGGTCTTTTAAACATGCAAAAACAACGCAAACATGAACGTGGGCAAGCAATGGTTGAGTTTGCAATTGTGCTGCCCATTCTGATTGTCATGACCTTGGGGGGCATTTACCTGACCCTTTCCTATATGCAAAAGCTGCGCATGAATGGGCTGGCCTTTATGTCGGCACGGGTGGCAGTGGTGCGTGCCGATGGCTTTGATGCCTCGGGCTTTGTCAAAGAGCAGTACAAACGTGCGAGCCAACAGAATTGGGTCGACAAGTTGCGTGAAACACCCAGTATTCCCCAAGCGAAAACGGCACAGGTAACCCTGGTAAAACCTGCTGAACGCTTGGATATTTTGGCCAATGCTCTGGATATTTTGGCTGGAGGAGGAAGTTCTGACCCGGCTGAATTGACTGCACGGGCGACTCAGCCACGCGAGTATTGGACCTATGGTACTGAAGCGCGGCCCCGTACGCGTACCATTGTCGATTACCGCTATGGCAGCGTGGGCAATTTGCCCTGGCTGGATTTGCTGGATGTGATTCCCAAGGCGATTTTTGATACGACCCAGATGGCCGATACCCCTCCAGGGGGGAGTGGCAATGATGAATTGCTGGGCTTAACGCCCCCCAATCAAAACCTGCTTCAGTTCTATGCCGATCGGGGCTGGAGCAAGTCAGATTATCTTGCCAACAGTGAAAAAGAAAATGGGCAGTTTAACCGCATGCGCCTGATCGGTGAGAATTTTAAGGCAATCCAGAATGGAGCCAGTTTGGTGGGCTATTTGGCTGAGTTCTCGGGTTTTGGCGCAGCTCTCAAAGCTGTTTTGGGCGAGGTCACTGAAACCATGAGCGTTACGGTTGAAACCACCATGAGCAAAGTTTCTGATACCCTTGACAAACAGACCCGTGCCAGCGTAAAAGATGGAATTCTGCCGTGAAGCAGCGTTTGCCTCTGCGCTCACAAAAAGGACAGGCCATTCCCTATGTGGCTTTCTTGATCTTGATTTTAAGCGCGGCCGCCTTGCTGATCTTTGATATCGGGCGCATGATCAATGCCCGGATTCAGGCTCAGAATGCCGCAGATGCGGCTGCTTTGGCGGCTGTTTCGGTCAAAGTTTCAAAACACCATGTGGATACCCTTTTACGCGCAGCCATGTCACAGGAAGCCATGATTGCTCAAGCCGAGGTCAGGGCTGCGCAGGCAGTGGCTTTGCGGGCTTTTCTCAAGGGCAGTTCGGTGGTGGTGCCTGTCGATCCGGTGAATCCGCCACCGAATAATCCTTTGCAAGGTGCGTTTAAGGATTTGGGCGATCGTTACCGGGCGCATACCAATTTGGCCTATAAACACGCTGTCAAACTGCATCGCGAACGTTTGGGGCTGCAAGCCTGGTACCAATGGCTGGATCAAAACGCGGCGACAGCTGTGCTCGAGGCTGCCCGCACAGCCTATGCTGCCAATCTGCAGGGCTATGACAATCTCAGTGATCAGGCCCTGCGGGATAATCTGGAGCAGGAACTGAATGCGCTTGAAGATTTGCCAGAAAACCGTTCTTTGCCTGCCATTGATGGTTTTATTTACAGTGAAGATGCGGCCAGTCGCAATGGCACCTTTGGCAAAACTTTTCTAGAACTCACCACCCGTACCGTCTCAAGCCAGGCAGGAACTGCACTATTAAACTATTTGAAACAGTATGAACTGCGCTCTTCGGCTGCTGCACAACTGATGCGGCAATCAGGCAATACGCCTTTAAGCCCGATTTCGTTTCTGGCGATGAACTGGTATTCTCCCCGATTGATGGCGATTGAAGACAATCCGCGGGAAGTGGGGCACTGATGAAACGTTCTCAAGTTGGACAGGCCTTGGTTGAATTGGCGATTGTTTTTCCGCTTTTGCTGGTTTTGCTTTTGGCAGTGGGTTATTTTGGACATGCGGTGGGTTCTCAGCAGAATCTCAATATGGCAGCCCGCTCAGCAGCGCGACAAATGGCCATGGACAGTACCGCCACTGCGACGCGCAGAACCTTGGGGAATTACAGCCCCGATGCAGAAATCTTTTTAAATCTGGCAAGTGCCAACCTCAGAGATCAGATTCGGGCCAATCAGTTGCTGGTGCGCCCTCAGACCTGGCTGAACCATGATTATAACGATTTGTTTTCACTGCAAGGGCGTTTTGAACGTCTCAACGAACACCGTTTTGTGTATAAGCTGCAGGCCACGGTTGATGCGACAGGGCCAGATTACAATACGCCCACTCCCAAGGACCGAAATGACAAGGTTCCGGCCAATCTGCAAAGTTTGGAAATGGGGCTGGGGGCGCTTTATTATGGCGGAACCCTGCAATACCGTTTGGATGAACTGAACCCGATTGCCCGTTTGATTTTTCAACTGGATTCGGATCCCACGATTCGGGTGGGGGCGACGGCGCTGATGCCCGCAGAACTTCCCTTGAGGGGCAGTGGTTATGGCTTGCTTGAACTCAATCCCTGGATTGGTCAATTGGTCGGCGAAGATGTCGCCAGTAGCAGTGATTATCCTGATTTAATTGTGCCTTAAGCAGTTTTATTTTTACAGGCAATAACCCCACAAAGACCCCGCCAAACCCAGCTGGCCTATGCTAAGATACCCAAATGATTTGGCTCGACTGGCTTATTCTGGCAATCCTTGCCTATAATTTAATCGGTGGCCTGATGAACGGCCTTTTGCGTTCCCTGGTCAATCTTGCGGCGTTATTGGGGGCTTATCTCTTAACCCCTTTTCTCAAGCCCCTCATGATTGTCATGATTGGGAATATCTTTGGTTTGGAAGAAATGCTGGCCGTCCCCTTGGGGGTGGGTTTTACCTGGACGGTGATCTATTTGGCGATCAGTTTAACCGGTGCATTTATTGGGCGCATGATTTCAAAAACACCCTTAAAACTTGTCGATCGCGTGGGGGGAGCCGCTTTCGGCCTCTTGATTTCTTCGATTCTGATTCTTTTGCCCCTGGCAGCGGTTCAGTCGATCCCTCTCTTGCGTGAAATGAAGCCTGTGCAGGAAACCCTCGCGAAATCGCTGTGCATGCCCCTGCTCAACCCCTTGGTGAAAACGGTTCAAATCTCAGTGGGCCCGATGGTCGTCAATTATTGGCTGGCCAAAGAAAAAAAACAATCCCCTCCGGCTCAAAAGCCCGTTCAAAAGCCTGGGCAAGTCAAGGGCAAAGCACCTGTATCGCCAGCGGCGAAAGCTCCTTCCCCATCCACCCGAACGGGTCATTGAGTTTTTTTTGATGAAAAAGCGTTTGCTCTATACCGCTTTTGACGTGGTACCGGCCCCCAAAGGCGCCAGCGTGAGAATTCAGAAAATGTTGGAAGCCTTGGGGCAGGAGTTTGACGTTTTGGCTTTGGTTTTAGGCGAACCGGGTATGCCAGACGAAGAAAGCTGGGGAACGGTTAGGGTGCGCCGCCTGATTGCACCTGAGAGTCATTTTCTTGAAAAAACCGTTCAGTTCGCGGAATGGGTTTTGCAGACGGCTTTGGAATGGCAGCCTGAATGGATTCAGTTTCGTTCTTTGTGGGATGGCTTTGTGCTCTCAGAATTTCGTCGCCAAAACCCCGTCAAGTGGCAATTGATCTATGAAGTTCACGGTTTGCCTGAAATTGAGTTGGAGCATCATTTCCCTGAATTGCCCGAGAGCCTGGGCTTTAAAATTCAAGCGCAGCAACAGCAAGTGCTTGAATCTGCAGATTGGTTTATCTGCCCCAGTCAGGTGCATCGCAAATGGCTTTTGTCCAAAGGAATCTGCTATCAAAAAATGGGAGTAATTGGCAATGGGGCTGATCCTGAGCTTTTCCTTCCGCATTGGCAGGAATGGCCTGAAGTGCCCTATCTGATTTATTTGGGTACATTGGCCCCCTGGCAGGGTTTAGAAGAATTATTAGCAGCGCTTCAAAAAGTCAAGCCCCCATTTCGTCTGCGTTTGGTGGGCAAGGGCAACCCACGTTGGCAGCAGAATCTTTTGGCAAGGGTTTATCAACTGGGCTTGACCCATGCCGTGGAATTATTAGACCCTTTAGCGCATGCTTATATGCCAGCCCTTTTAGAAAGTGCCCAAATTGCGCTGGCGCCCCTGATTGAAACAGAACGCAATTGCGTACAGGGTTGTAATCCGATTAAAATTTATGAGTATATGGCGGCGGGTAAAGCAATCATTGCTCCTGATTTACCTGCTGTTCAGGAAATACTTGAGCACCAGAAGACCGCCTGGCTTTATCCCGCCGGAGATCAAGCCGCCTTGACCGCGGCGATCGAAACCCTTTTGAAGGATCCTCTGCTCAGTCGGCGATTGGGCCAGGCCGCGCGGGATGACGTGGTAAAATCTTTCAATTGGGCGCAACGTCAAAATCAACTTCTCTCCTATTTCAGAAAGGTCATTTCTGTATGAGCGCAGCACCGAAAATACTTTTTGTGGACGACGATCTGGATTTCGCCCGATTGATTCAATTTGGATTAAAACGGGCAGGCTATGATGTTTCACATGTACCCTCGGGGCAAGCAGCCTTGAAATTTCTGAATTACACGAAAAGTCTGCCCGATGTTATTTTGCTCGATATTGACCTGAAGGATATGACAGGCTATGAGGTATGCGAAGATATTCAAACCAACCAGAAATGGTCTTTGATACCTGTTTTGTTTTTATCGGGAAAACAAAGCACTGACAGTCGTCTGAAAGCTTTTCAGGCCGGTGCGGTGGGGTATATGAGCAAGCCCGTGCAACAGGAAGAGTTGGAAGCACAGATCCGCAAGGCGCTTGAAGTGAGGGAACAATGGACAGAGAGTTTTGTGCCTGAGGAGCCCGAGCCTGAGGAGCCCGAGCCTGAGGTTTCTACAGAAACACTTGAAAGCTTGCCAGTTGCTTCGGAGTCAAAAGGCTTTCAAATGCAGAGCCCTTCTTCTGGATCCCCTGTGAACTCAGTTCCTGTAGAGCAAATTTCCGCTGGAAATATGCCTGGCCTGGTGCCTGTGGGATCACCGATGGGCTACCATGAAACCCATCTGGCAAATAGGCTCAAAGAGGAAAAATCCTCCCCGGCTGATTTTAATGGCTTTGTACAGCATCTCTGTGATCGTTTGGAGCAGCCCTTTGATCATTCTTTAACCCCCGACTCGCTTTATTTGAAAGGCATGCAGAAAGGGTTCAGTGATACGGACCTTGCGCAGATTATTGCCAGCTATACGGGGTTGGGGTATTTGCCTGAAATTCACCCGGAGCAGTTAAAATTGGGGGTTTTGCCCCTGCCCTTCTGCCGCCGTTACCATTTGGTACCTTTTCAAACTGAGCAGAATCAACTTGCGTTTTTAATGCCACATCCCTTTGAAATTGAAGTTTCTGATGCCTTGCGTCGTTTTCGCAATGCGCCCAAGTTTATTTCTTCTCCGCGGATCTTAACTCAGCTTTTAGAAGGCGATTTGAAAAAGGCGCAAAAAAAAGGCGAAATGCAACAACCCCCCGTTGAGATGAGTGAATTGATGCAGGAGGTGAAAAGCCGTTACAACAAACAGCAGGGCTCTCCCTTGGATGTGGAGGATGATACCGATGAAATCTACCTGCCCAATGTTGAAAACGATGCTCCCTTGGTGCGTTTGGTCAATCGTTTGATTGCCGAAGCCTACGAAGCACGGGCTTCAGATATTCATATTGAGGCCTGGGAAGATTGTGTGATGGTGCGCTACCGCGTGGATGGTGAACTCAGGGATGTGCACCGGCTGAAGCCAGCGTCTTTGATTATGCCCATGTCTGCCCGTATCAAGGTTATGTCAGGTTTGAACCTTGCCGAGCGGCGTTTGCCCCAGGATGGCAGGATCGTGTTCAAAGAATATATGCGGCAGGGCCCTGATTTTGATTTGCGTGTCGCTGTTGCACCCATGAATTTTGGCGAGAAAATCGTCATGCGTATTATTGATAAACATAAAACCACTTTGCCCTTGGATTCCTTGGGCTTTTCACAGCGCAACCTCGATCTCTACCGTACCCTGATCAAAAGTCCCTATGGCATGATTTTGCATGTGGGGCCCACGGGTTCGGGTAAATCGATGACACTTTATTCTGCCCTGAACGAAATCAATAAACCCGAAATTAATATTCAAACGGCGGAAGATCCAATTGAATATACCCTGCCGCGCATCAACCAATTGCAGGTGCATTCAGAGATTGGTCTGACTTTTGCACGGGCCCTGCGTTCCTATTTGCGGCAGGACCCCGATGTGATTTTGATCGGGGAAATTCGCGACCAGGAAACGGCGCATATTGCGATTGAGGCGGCTTTAACAGGGCATTTGCTCTTGTCTACTTTGCATACCAATGATGCAGCCTCGACCCTTACCCGTTTTATTGAGATGGGGGTTGAACCCTTTATGATCAGCTCATCGATTTTGATGATCTGTGCCCAACGTTTGGTGCGTACCCTGTGCATGACCTGTCGGGAGCCTTACAAAGCGTCTGCTTTGGAGCTTAAACAACTGGGACTGCCCGCCGATGCCCATCAAATTCTGCATCGGCCAGGTGGCTGTGAACAATGTCAGGGACGGGGCTATCGGGGCCGGACTGGCATTCATGAACTTTTGATTCCAACCGATTCGATTCGTACAGCCCTCAATACCCCCGGCATGAATGCCGATGATTTGAAGAAATTGGGCGTTGAGCAGGGCATGACCACCCTCTATTGGGATGCCATGGAAAAAGTTATGCAGGGCAAAACCACCCTTGAAGAAGCCTTGTCAAAGGTTCGCCCCGATGAGTTTGACAGTCGACCCCAATGGTGGTTGGAGCCTCAGCCCGAAACCCCGGTGACCGTTCAAAATGCTAAGTTATTTGCTGGTGCAGAGGGTGTAAATTTGTTTGATTGAACGTGCACTCTTGCTGTCACTGTCGTGAATGAGGCTGACGCGGCGCACTTCTTCCAGACTGGTCAGCCCTGCAGAGGCTTTAAAGACCCCATCTTCAATCATGGAGATCATGTTTGAATCACGCCGCGCCATTTCCCGAATAGAGGTTGAGGATTTTTTTTGCAGAACGGCATTGTGAATTTCGTCGGTGATTTCAAGCAGTTCGTGAATGGCAGTCTGACCCGTGTATCCCTGGTTCTGACAGTCTTTACAGCCTTTTGCCGTATAAAATTGGTAAGCCCCTCGATCACCTGCCATGACTTTCATGCCTGTAAGTTCCGCTTCACTGGGTGAATAGGGCACTTTACATTTTTCACAGAGACGACGCAAAAGCCGCTGTGAAATTAAAAGAATCGGCACAGGGGAATGCAATAAAGCCTCACAGCCAGAATTGACCAAAGCATAGATCAGCGCGGTTGTGTCGGCAGCATGGTGAGAGGTAATGACTTTTTTGCCCATTAAAGCGGCACGATTCAGCGAGTCTGCTGATTGAGGGCTTGGAATATCGTCCACCATCAGCACATCGGAGTCATATTCAGCCATGGCTTCTACCAATGCTTCATGGGCTTCAGGATCATCGCCTTTATAGTGATGCTGAATGACGCCCGGCATGGTGTAATGTACATGATTTTCAAGCGAAAGCACCGAACGGTGGAGTTGATTCAGGGTAAGTAAACAGGCATACATCAGGGTGGATTTTCCTGAGCGAATCGGACTTGAGGTAATGATCATTCCCCCTGAACGCTCAAGATAACTGTTGATTTTACTCAAATTAACAGGGGAAAAACCGAGATTGTCGAAAATCAGCATGCGTGAGGGAGCATAGAGAATATGTACGACTAAATTTTCACCCCACAGCCCCTGAAAAAAGGAGATCGAAAGATCGACCTTGCGATTGGCGACATGGGTGGTAATCGTTTCCTGCCAATACTTCCCGCCTTTTAAACGGAAAGCAGTCTTGAGCATTTCAATCAGCGCGGGGCCAACCCGGACGGGCAGATCGGTTTTGTGAACCATGACGCCGTCTTTGCGCAAGCGAACGCGCACATAATTTTCCTGACACTCAACATGCAGAGCAGAGGCGCCTTCTTCAACGGCACTGCGAACCAGAAAACGGGCCATAGAAGAGACTTCTTCTTTGGTTTTATCCTGTTCTGTTTCTTTGAGCATCAGATCTTGATCCAGGCTGACTTCTTCGGGCCCTTTGCGGCGGGGGCCAAAAAATTCTGCGATGGTTGAAAGAATTTCGCTGGGGGTGGCAATCGCCGGAATGATTTTGCATTTAAACCGATCCACCAATTGCTGCATCAGATTGGAATTGAGTGGATCTGACATAATCACGGTCATTTGGTTGCCACTGCGATCGACAGGAATAAACTCATTGAAACGCAAGGTTTCCTCATCAATGCCTTCGAGCAAGCGTTGATCCATCAATTCAAGCGAAGGAATCATGCGCGGGATATCCAATTGAATGCTGAGTGCATTGGTAAGTTGAGATTCAGAAATAAAGCCCGATTGAACCAAAAGAGCGCCAAAGCGTTTGGAGGAAGCTTTTTGCATTTCAAGGATTTTTTGGACTTGGGTCTGAGTGATGAGCCCCATATTGACCAAAAGCTCACCAATTTGAATATGTTTTTGGTATTTGCTTAAAAAACGCTGTAACTCTTGCTTGCTGATTAATTTTAAATCAACGCAGACACGACCCAAGGGCAGATATTCGTCAGATTGTTTTTGAATGGCCAGGGCCTTGTGCAGGCCATCCATGGTCAAGAGGCCTTCGCGAACCATTAGGTCACCGAGTTTGAGGGCTGTTGTGGCTGCACTTTTGGAGGCTTGAGGGGAAGAATGTGCGGTACTCATGGGGGTCTCCTGACTCGCTCTGAAATCTTACGATCATTATACTCTGAGTCAGCCGCTTGGCCGCCATGATCTGTGTCAACTCAATTGCAGAAGCCCCTGATCTCAAGTACACTGAGGGCCATGTTGGGTTATCTAAATTTACCAAATCTGATCACGGCACTGGGTGTGCTCTTGGCTTTGAATGGCTGTTTTGCAGCCTGGAAAGGCTTGTTTCCCGCTGCCATGATTTGCCTAATGCTGGCAGGGCTTTGCGATCTTTTTGATGGTCTGGTGGCCCGTAAAATGGAGCTGAGCCCAGAAGAACAGGCCTATGGCGCACAAATTGATTCTCTGGCAGATGTTTGCTTGTTTGGCATGGCCCCCGTTTTAATGCTTTTGCCCTTGGGTTCTTCCTGGCTGGAGTGGATCGTCTATGGATTTTATCTTTTGGCAGTGCTCAACCGCTTGGCCTGGTTTAATCTGAAGGGGCTGGCGGGAGAGGGTGAAATTCAATATTATACGGGTTTGCCCGTCACCTATATGGCCCTGATTTTGCCCTTGGGAATGATTGTTTATTTCCTCTTGCCAGAAATGCTGCGCATGATCTGGAATCTCTTGCTTTTCGGGGGCACAGGCAGTCTGTTCATCAGCAAATTGCAGATTCCCAAGCCCCGCGGCAAGGCCTATGCCTTTTTTCCTGCTTTGGCAGGGGTGATGATTGTGCTTTGGAGCTGGCACCCCTGGATGCCCTGATACATGGCAAACCGAGCAGAGATTCCGCTTTATAACCGTCAGACACAGACGCTGGAGTTTGAACAGGTTTTTGAGCGGGGATTTATGGATTTCGCCTATGGCCACCCCTTGGGAAGACTCTTTGAATCAGCACTTTTCAGTCGCAAATGGTTTTCCAAGCTCTATGGCCATTTGAAAGAACAGCCAGGGAGCCAGGCCCAGATCCAAACGTTTATTCAGAGGTATGGCCTGGATATTTCTGAGCTTGAAAAACCGCCCGAAGCCTATGCCGATTATCAGGCTTTTTTTACCCGTCAGCTCAAGCCAGGTGCCCGCCCCATCGATCCAGTGCCAGAACACCTGGTTTCGCCTGCCGATGCCCGTGTTTTGATGCTTCCCCTGGAAGAAGGTGTGGTCGTTCCCGTGAAAGGGAAACGCTTTGCCCTGCGGGACCTCTTGCAAAATGGCTCCCTGGCGCAAACTTATGCCAAGGGCCTCTGTCTGATTTACCGATTGGCCCCTGTGGACTATCACCATTACTGCTATATTGACCGTGGCTGGCACCGGGCGCATCAGCGCATTGCCGGGGCGCTTCACTCCGTCAGTCCACTGGCGCAAGCCTGTCGGACGGTTTTTCCTGAAAATGAACGCCAATGGACGCTGCTGCATACCGAACAGTTTGGGCCGGTGCTGCAAATCGAAGTGGGAGCGCTTGTCGTGGGCCGAATTCAGCAATTGCAAAGCCAAGGAGGGAAATTTGAACGCGGTCAGGAAAAGGGCTGGTTTGCTCTGGGGGGCTCAACCATCATTCAGCTCTTTCTGCCTGGCAAAGTGGCCATAGATCCGGATATTTGTTATTATTCCGCCCAAGCGATAGAAACCCGTGTACACCAGGGCAGCAAAGTTGGAAAGAAGAACTGAACCATGCAAATCGTTCCACTGGATTTGAATGACCCCCGTATGGAGGCATTTTTTGAGCTGCCCTGGCAGATTTATCCTGAGAAACATGCCTGGATTCCCCCCTCACGGGAACAGGTACGTGCTGAATTGAGTACTGAAAATCTCTTTTTCCGCCATGGTCAGGCCCAAGCGTTTCTGGCGCTTGATGGCGAGCGTGTGGTGGGAAGAATTCTGGCTTCGCTGGATCACCAATTAAAAGACAAACGGGTCGGTCATTTTGGCTATTTTGAAGCCTATAATCGTCCCGATGTGGCCCAGGCCCTGCTCAATGCAGCAATGGACTGGGTTTCTGTTCAGGGGGGGAAAGATACGCTGCATGGACCTGTGGATTTGCATATTTTTAACCGCTATCGGGTGCAGACCGCGGGCTTTGAAACTTCGCCGTTTTTAGGCGAGCCCCGCTCACCTGAATATTATCCGGCTTTGCTTGAAAGTGCCGGTTTGATGCCTGTGGCCCGTTGGAACAGTTGGGATATTGGGGAGATGCAATTAAGGGGCATGTACCAGTATTTGCAGGGCCAGATTGAAAAAATACGGGCTCAGCGACCTGCCTCTTACCGGCTTCAGACTTTCCGGCCGGATGCCCTGGAAGAGGAATTGCGTTTGTCTCATCAGATTGCGATGGAAGTTTTTTCTGAAAATTATGGCTATACCGTACTTGATTTTGAAGAGTTTCAGCAGGCTTTTTCAGGTATTGCGGGCTTGATGCAGATTCATCCCGATCTGTTTGGCCTTTTTTATCATGAACAGGATGTGATTGGCTTGGGTTATGCCTATCTTGATTATGCTGCTTATTTTCAAGCGCTGAAGGGCGCCCCTGTGAATCCGCTTGAAATGCTGGAGCAACAACCAGAGCGTTTGGTTCTGCATACCTTTGGCATTCAGCCAACACACCGCCACTCTGAATTGGCCTACGATATGTTTTATTATGGTTTGAAACATGGGTTTGCCCGAGGTGTAAAATCGGGTATTGGAGCTTTGGCCAAAGAGGGGCGTACCATTTACGATCAGTTTGGGCCGCCTACGCGCAGTTATGCCGTTTATGCCCGCCAGGTCTGAACGCTCAAGTCTGGTCTGATAAATTGAGGCGCTCAAGATTTCAGCTTCAGCATAATGAAGGCCGCTTCGAGAGTTTGCTAAGGCTTGAATTTGAGTATCCCCTGCTATAATGGGAGAAACTCAGTTCTTTCAGGAGCTACTCAGAAACCTAAGATGGATGCCTTAAAACTAGCCCAGCTGAATGAGCGCCGCGCAGATCAAGAAGAACAGATGTTGGAACTGGTCAGCCAGATCCTTGATGAGTTAGAATTGCGTCTGATTGACTTCAGCGAACAGGCAGCTGAAAAAATTTTTAAAGCCTATCCAGATATTTCCGGGCAGTTTGATCGTCACCGGGTGAAACAGTTTAAACGTGAAATGCAGGAAACCTCACGGGATGCAATCGGGCGTTTGATTGGTTTTTTGGCCGATGAAGATCTGTGGTTGAAAGAAACCCCCAGCCGCAGACCCAAAGAAAGCCTGCGCCAGAACCTCAAAGTTTGGGAGGCGATTCAAAGTTTTCCCAGAGCCATGATTCCCATTTTGAAGCGTTATGGTTATCCCGCGCGTTCCAGTGTTTTGGAGTTTCCTTACCGCGAATTAGAATTGAAAGAAGTGGATCAATTGCCCAAACCCGAGGCGCTCAAATTGCTGACGCTGAAGTATTGGATTGCTTTGGGCAAATTTCAACAGACCGTGATGGACAGTCAACGCCTGCAACAGACGGTTGCGCATCAAAGCCTTGAAGAAATTTGGCAGGATTAAGCCCGCTTTAGCATTCTTTTAAGAATCATCAAGCTTCACCTCTGCCCCGCAGAAAAAAGTGCTATAATGCCCCCTTGTAATCGAATAAAGGAGACTGCCTCCCTTGGCTGGAATACCTACATCAACCAATTTTCAAGTCATATCCAAACGCAAACTCTGGTACCTGATTGCGCTTGGCTATATTATTCCCTGTCTGATACTTATTTTTATGGGCGGCATTAAACTCGGGATTGATTTTACCGGGGGGTCTATGTTTGAATTGGCCTTTGCCAAGGCTCCCAAGATCAGCGAGTTACGCAAAGAGCTTCAGACCATCAACAAAGAAACCTTCAGTGATGCCCAGCTCAGTGAAATGAAAGACAGTGCAGGAAAAACCATCACTTCGATTCGTTCGAAGCCGATCGACAACAAAGAACAGGTCAAGATTTTTAACGACCTCAAAAGTAAATTCGGTGAATTTGAACAGATCCGTGTTGAAGTCGTGGGCCCGACCATTGGGGGAGAATTAAAGTCCAAAGCTGTTTGGGCCACCCTGATCGTGATGGGCATGATCGTGCTCTATCTGACCTTTCGCTTCAGTTTTGACTATGCCATGTGTGCGATTTTCTGCCTGTGTCATGACGTGACAACGGTTTTAGGGATCTTTGCTGCCATGGGCATGTTTATGGGGGTTGAAATTGACAGCTTGTTTGTCACCGCAATTCTCACGGTTGCAGGCTTTTCAGTGCACGATACGATTGTTACCTTTGACCGTATCCGCGAAAATGCAGGCGATATGGGGCGGGGCAAAACCTTTGCGCAGGTGGCCAATGAGTCGATCAATCAAACGATTGCGCGCAGTATGAATACCTCTTTGACCACCATGTTTCCGCTGTTTTGCCTTACCTTTTTCGGTGGGGCGACGATTAAGTATTTCTCCTTGGCCATGTTGCTGGGCATTATCTTTGGAACCTATTCCAGTATTTTTATTGCCAGTCCGCTCTTGGTCAGTTGGCGTGAAATTGCAAATCCGACCCATCATCGCAAGGCCACAGCTTAAACGGTCTTTTTAAAGCTTTCAAAGAGCAGCCCGAAAAAGGGTTGCTCTTTTTTTTATCTCAAAGCATTTTTTGAGCGCTTGGTAGATGAGACAAAGCGTGTTTAAATTGAATTTGAAAAAGCGATGGTTTGGCAGAATAAAATAAAAAAGTGAGATAAAGTATGAAAATTGCGGTTTTGGGAACGGGTATGGTCGGACAGGCGATTGCGACCCGTTTGCTTGATTTGGGCCATGAGGTCAAAATGGGAAGTCGCACAGACAATCATCCCAAGGCAACTGAATGGGTTGCAAAATTTCCTCAAAATGCATCGCAGGGCACCTTTGCCGATGCTGCCCGTTTTGCAGAAATCCTGTTTAATTGCACCTCAGGCGGGGCCTCGTTGATTGCGCTTGAGGCCGCTGGCGAAGAGAATATGCAAGGCAAAATTTTAATTGATTTGGCAAATCCTTTGGATTTTTCTCAGGGCATGCCCCCCCAATTATCAGTTTGCAATACAGATTCACTGGGAGAACAGATCCAAAGGGCTTTTCCCCAGACTTTGGTGGTCAAGACACTCAATACCATGAACTGCAATATCATGGTCAATCCAGGCCTGGTAGGGGAGGGGGAGCACCATGTTTTCCTCAGTGGAAATGATCCTGAAGCCAAGCAAAAGGTCAGAGAACTTTTGCTTTCCTTTGGCTGGAAAGATGCTTTTATTCTCGATTTGGGAGATATCACGACGGCTCGCGGAACTGAAGCCTGGCTGCCGCTGTGGTTGCGTATTTGGGGGGCTACTGGCAGCGGGCAATTTAATCTGCGCTTGGTCAAATAGAACGAAGTGCTGGAATTTCTGACCCGCTTGCGCTCAGGAGCGGTGCCAGGGATTCCACCAGTTCCAGCGTCCCAAAAGCAGCATAAAACTGGGGACCAGGAAGAGTCTGAGCAGGGTGGCATCCAGAATCAGGGCGGCAGAAATACCGATTGAAAGTTCCTGAACCAAGGGGGAAGCCGAAAATACGCCCGGTAAAAAGACCCCCAAGAGAATAATCGCCGCCCCAGTAATCACTGCGCCTGAACGCGCTAACCCTTCAATCACAGCCTCTTTGACGTCCCCATGGTTGTGATAGCCTTCTGAAATACGGCTCAGAATCAGCACCTCATAATCCATGCTCAAACCAAAGGTAATGCAGAAAAGAATAATCGGCACCAGGGCTGTAACGGCCCCCGGTTGCGGGGTATGCAGCCAGGTTTTAAACCAACCGTATTGAAATACCCCCACCAAGAGGCCAAAGGCCCCCAGGATGGGCATAAAATTCATCAGTCCCGCTTTCAGGGGCAGAATGGGGGTTTTCATATAAATACCCAGAATCAGTAAAATGCCCAGCACTACCAGAGCCGTCATTCCGGGTGCGTAACGGTAAAGCTCGTGGGTAAAATCGCGGGCCCGATCGACAATGCCGCCGACTTGAACTTTGAGACCCTTGCTTTTTTTTGCCTCCAGGCGAATCCCATCAATAATGGTGTAAATGGTTTGAATATCCAGATTTTTATCGGGATAGACCTGCAAAATGGTGCGGTTGCGTGTTTTGTTTAAGAGTCTGAAGACCGGATGATCGGCTGGCACCATGCCCAAATTGCTGAGCGTGTCCAGAGATCTGAAAAAAGAGAGGTATTGTTCGGGTTGAAAATCGGGGTTCCAGCGGGTAATGCCAGTAACCGAATCAACATGGGGCAGGGCTTCAATCGCCTGAATCAGGGGTTCGGATTGCTTTAAAAAAGCTTCATCCAGGATCGATTGACCTTCCGGAGCAGAAAGCACCACATCGATGGGCAAAAGTTCTCCTCCCCAGCCATCTTTTTTCAGGGTTTCATAGCCTTGTACCGATTCACTGCGGTTCGGAACCACTGCCTGGAGGGGCTCCCAGAGCTTGAGATTCAGGGCCGGCAGGGCCAAGGCTCCCATTGCCAGCAAAGAGAGCAGAAAATAACGTACGGGATATTCCACCACATGGGCAGAAAAACGTCGCCAATAGGGATAACTGTCGATTCGTCCGACGGCACGGGAAAGAAAGCGGGGAAATTCAAGCACTGGGCGGGCTGTGAGCAATAAAACAGGAAGAAAAATCAGAGCATTCAACAGCGAGAGAGAAACGACAAGGGTCAGGCCCTGAACCACCATCCGGCTGGCTGAAACCTCGGGAATCAGCAATACGGCGATACTGGCAATCATAATCAAGGCTGAAAAAAGAATCGTTTCACCGGAATGACGCAGGGTTTGATTCAAAGCTTCCTGATCGGTTTTTCCCTGGCGGGTTTCTTCACGAAAACGGCTGACCATAAACAGAGAATAATCAATCGCCAATGCCAACCCGACCATGCTGTTCATGACAAATGAAACCGGGGTCAGTTGCAATCCCATCAGCAGGGTCAACGCGTTGAGCAGTATCAGGGTTGAGGCTCCCATCAAGATCGGCAAAAGAGCGGCAAAGAGTCCGCCAAAATTCAGCACCAGAATAATAAACGCCAGTACCAGGGCGATTTTTTCATTTTGTGACGATTCCTCATAGACCGCATTGTTCATATCAAAAACAAAGCCCACATGTCCTGTTAGCCAGGCGCGTGTTTTGTTTTGTTTTTCCCATTGGCGCAGCCAGGTGCGCATGGGGGGAGTTGCCTGTTGGGCCTGAACCAGATTCAGTTTGGGATCATACTGTAGAAAAAAAAGGCTTTGCTGGTGGGGGCGGTGCCCAGGAATTTCAAACAGGCGGCCAATTTCTTTGGGAAAGGCTTTTTTCATGGCTTCAGCCAATCCAGGGGCAGGGCCTTCGACGACAATGCCAGCAGAGAGATCGGGATTGAATTGAAAGTCCTTTTCCAGAATTTGGGTCACTTGCCAGGCTTCTGTGCCTGTAGCTCCTGAAATTGGGGATTGCACCATGGGATGCCCTTGTTTGAAGAGGTAAACCAGGCTGGCTGCAATCAAGAGCAGCCAGAGACTGAGCAGGAGAACTTTTCGCTTTAAGAGAAATTGACTAAGTGCTTGCATGGCGAGCCTCCTGAAAAGAATGCCAGAGCTGTGTTGCTTGAGGCGCAAGGCCCTTTAAAACTTGGTTTTCGGGAACAAAGAAGAAGGGTTTCACCGTTTGGATTTGTGTGGAATCAGGATGCAAAGTCAGTTCAACGCTCCAGAGTGCGCCTTGCTGGTAAGCTGCGCCCGGAAGGTTCGAGCTGAGATTCCCACAACTGTATAGACAAATACTGTTCTGGTGCTTTTCAAAAGGTTGAACCAAATGGCTGTGGTGGCCCCAAAGAAGATCTACACCGGCCTCTGCGAGCAGATGAAAACAGGCCTGTTGGGTTTGGCTGGGAAAAATTTCGGCTTCATAGCCCCAATGCCAGGAAAGAATCAGCAGATCGACTTCAGCCTTCAGTTCACGAATTTTCTCCAGCCAGGTGGCCTGGCGCTTTTTATCCTGCAAAAACTTGTCTGGGCTGAGCAAGATCAGATGGGGGTCGCGCTTGAGCAGAAAGTTCATACCAAAACTGAAAGCAAGAAAGCCCAGTGTGAAATTTTTAAGTTTGACCTTCTGAAAACGGGAATCGATCGGGGTCAGGCCAGGCCATTGCCTTAAAGTATCTGCGCTGAGATTGAAACCTGAAACGCCCTGGTCGAGGGCATGGTTATTGACGAGATTGATGATCTGAAAAAGCGGTTTTTGAGAATGATACAAAAGTTTTTCCAATTGTTGAGGGGTAAAGGCATGCAGATGTTGATCGCCGATTTGATCCGCCAGCACACCTTCTAAATTGAGACAGGCCAGATCATGAGCGGCTATTTCCTGTATCAGCTCTGAAGACCAAGCTTGTGGCAAATCCCGGTGAGGGCAAAGATCTCCTGCAAAAAGCAGCTTGAGGGAATGGACTTCGCTCTCAGAGGCTTGTGATTCAAGCTTTAAATCCGTTAAGGAAATGGCATCTGAAGCGGGGCTGAAAAGGGGATCTTTCTGTTTGCGAAAAACATTGACCACAGTCAGCGGGCCAATCCAAGGAAAAACAGCTTCAGCACGGGTTCTCTGTGGGCTGAGGCCCAGCGCCCGCAGGGCGGGTAAAAGCAAAAGCAAGAGAATGCCCCAAACGCCCGCCAGACCAAAACTTGCAAGGCCCGCGCCAATGATCATAGCAGGATCACTGAGACAGCTAAACAGGGCGAACTCCCTTGCTGTGGCTGCTTTGAGGCCAAAATTGAGGGTGCCAATATAGACCAGGCCGGAATGAAAAAGGGCAAGTACAAAGATAAAACCGATTTGGTGGGTCACCAGAAAGGCGAGTAAAAGGGCTGCGATCAGAAGGGGCAAATAGACCTCAAGGTGTTTTTTGGGGAAAACCCTTAATCCCCGTTCGGTGAGAATTTGCCCCATCACAAAGAGTACAGAAAAGGCCAGCATGACTTTGGCAATCGAGAAACCGGGCAGAAACTTGTTTAAATAGCCTGCGGTAAAGGCAATCAGATAGCCATAGAGCCCCTTGGCCAGAAACAGAGTCGAGAATTTTTCGAACCAGTCATTTTCACGCAGGAGTTTTTTCAGGGAAAGATCCCGATCGGGCAGCGGCGGATGGGGCGTAGGCAGCAGGAGCAAGAGAATGGGAATCAAAATAAACAGCAGTCCACTGAAATTTAGGGCACGGGTATAGGGCATGAGCAACTGAAGACCTGAAACCATGACAGGGCCTAAAACATAGCCCAAGGCAAAGACTGAATTAAACAGCGCAACGCGCTTGCCGACATTCTCAAAGGCATTCAGAGTGACCAGATAATTAAACAAAGGGGGAGTTGCCAAGCCCCCCATCAGGCCTTCCAGCAGGCGACCAGAGATAAAACCAGGGGTATTGTTGCAGAGCGCCATAAAAATAAGTGAGAGCCCGAAACCCATTTCATAGAGCGGATAATTCCAGCGTTTGGCATTTAAGCGTTCAAAGAGATAAATCGACAATTGGCCCAGCAAAAGCCCTAAAAAATAGAGCGAAAAAGCCCAGGGTGCCTGGGGGCCCAGGGCCTGGTTCAGAATCGGGACGAAGCCACTGGCAAAAGCGCCGTGCAAAAATGCCAAAAAAAGCAGAATCAGAGCGATGAACAGATGCATGCGCTGACTTTTTTCAGACTGGCTCTGGGGATTTTTCACCTCAGTGTTCGCCTGACGGATCGAGCAGCGGATTCGGTAAGCGGCTGGTACAGAGTGCAAAGACCTCTTCAGAACTGCGACTGGTTTGGCGATCACTCTCTTTTAAAGGGCTAACGCGTAAGACTTCGCTCAGGTTGGTAATGCCCTGGGTGGCTTTATAAAACCCGTCTTCGGCAAAAGAAACCAGTTGTTGATCTTTGCGGGCAAGGTGTCGGATCGCAGACAGGGTTTGACCAGAGATCAGGGCATCGCGGATCGGATCACTCATCACCAGAATTTCATGCAGGGCAGTACGTCCCTGGTAGCCTTGAAAGAGACATTCATTGCAGCCCATCGGGGTATAAAAACTATAGAGGTGGGGGTCTACAGATTCTAAAGGAAAGCGGGAAAGTTCTGCTGCTGAAGGCTCATGAACCACTTTGCAGGCATCACACAGGCGTCTGACCAATCGCTGGGCAATTACACAGGAAACCGTTGAGGCCAATTCAAAGGGGGCCATGCCGAGGTGCATGAGATGAAAGAGTGCGCTGGCCAGATCGCGGGTATGCAAGGATGTAAGCACTTTATAGCCCATGACCGCCGCTCTGACCAGCGCTTGGGCTGTGGCGGTGTCGGGAATATCCTGAACCATGACGATATCCGGGTCTTGTTCTACGAGTGAATCGATCAAATAGGCAGGGCTTTGCTGGCCACTTAATTCAGTCTGAACCACGCCGGGCAAGGGGTAGACGATCGGTTTCTCAAGTGAAACCAAGGCTTTGTCCAGATCGTTGAGATAATTCATGGCGGCGTAGAGCGTGGTCGATTTTCCCGAGCGCGTGGGGCCTGTGACCACGACGATTCCACCTGAAAGGTCCAACATGCGTTGCGTGGTTTTGAGATTGACTGGCGAAAAACCAATCCGCTCAAGATTCAACAGGGTGCTGTGTTTTTCCAGTAAGGAGATCACGATTTTTTCACCCCATTGCCCTGGAAAAGTGGCAATCCTTAAATCCATTTCTTTGCCGCGAATTTCTGCCTGGAGATGGTTACTCTGGGGATTTAAGCTCTCCTCGGGCTTGAGCTTTGCCAGTTTTTTAAAGTGTTGAATTAAGGCGGGGGTTACATGGGCGGGTAAATCGGTCTTGTGATGCATCAGGCCATCAATTCGGAAACGAATGCGCAAATAACGTTGCTGCGGTTCGATATGAATATCTGAAGCCCGGTCGTGGACGGCACTTGAAATAATAAAATTGACAGCCGTGGCTGTGGGGTCTGTGCTCTCACTGGATTCTTCCAATTGAAAGGGATTGCTTTCCTTTTCAATCACGAAATCTTTTTCTTTGTGAAGTTCTTTGAACAGGCTTTTGAGGCTTTCACGCAATTCTGAAGCAGGTGCGATTGCAGGTAAAATCTGGCATTGAAAACGACTTCCCAGGCTTTCCAATAAGTCTTGGTTGAGGGGGTCTGCCATCACAACTGTCAGTTGGTTTTCATGGCGGTGCATGGGCAAATAGAGCTGGTTGAGGAGCTCTTCGGGATCCAAGCCTTGAAGCAGGCGGGGATTGATCAGCTCCAGCGAGGGCAACATGCGGGGAATATCCAATTGCAGACTGAGTGCGTCGGTTAATTGGGATTCATTGATGATCTGATGCTCTATCAAAAGAGAGCCCAAACGTTTATGCTCTATTTTTTGCAGTTGAAGCAGGTGTTCCAATTCGGCCTGGGTAATCAGACCTAAGTTTTGCAAAAGCTCACCCAGATACATGCGCTTATGGTATTTGCGCAAAAGGGATTGAAGCTCACGGGCTGAGATCAATCCCTTTTCAACACAAATCCGCCCCAAGGGAAGGTAGGTTTCCTGTTCGGCCTGAAACTTGAGAATTTTCTCCATTTGAGCAGGCTGAAGAAAACCTTCCTTGACCAGAAGATCCCCAATGCGCAGATTGGGTTGAGTGTGCTCACTCACTTTGCTTTCTTCCAGCTTTCTCGGGCTTCCATGCGTTCGATCCAAGCTGCTACTGCCGGAAAGGCTGAAATATCAAGTCCCAGTTGTTGACGGGGAACCAGGGTAGAGGCCAAGGCGAAATCTGCAACAGAAATACGCCCGAGAAGAAACTCACGACCTGTTAATCCTTGGTTTAAGACCTGGGTCAGACGTAAAAAGTCTTGGGTGAGAGAGGCCACAAGAACCGCATCAGGCTCTTTGCCCGCCATGGGTTTAAACATTTTTTCGACCGCCAGATTGATAATCGGCGTATAATAGTGGCCACTTTGCCAGAAAAGCCATTGATCCAGGCGTGCCAAAGGGCGTGCGTCTTCTGGCAAAAGTCCCGCCTCAGGTTTGAGCCGGGCCAGGTATTTGATAATTGCATTGGATTCCCAGAGCACGAACTCCCCGTCTTCAAGTACAGGGACTTTGCCATTGGGGTTCTTCGCCAGGTATTCAGGGGTTTGCCCCCCTCCTTGCATAATATCGACGGGAATTGTTTCAAAGGGCAGTTCCAATTCATGCAAAACAGCACGTACTTTAAAGGCGTTGGGGGAGAGATTCAAATCATAAAGTTTAAGCATGGCAGTAAGCCTCCTGAGGGGATACCTCATTTTACCCCAGACCTGATGATCTCTGAAGCCCTGACGGCCTTGACTCAAAATCGAGTACACTAATCACAAGAGATTTATTGAATTGAGGTAACTCCATGAGTAAAGAAGTGGTGATTGTCAAAGCCAAACGCAGTCCGTTTGGTAAATTTGGAGGTTCTTTGGCCTCTTTCAGTGCTGTCGAACTCGGCGGCCATGTCATCAAGTCGATATTAAACGAAACCCCTGAAATTACTTCAGAGAATTTAGAACAGGTGATTATGGGGATTGTCGTGAATGCTGGCGTGGGTCAGATTCCTTCCCGCCAAGCAGCTGCCAAGGCGGGTTTGGGAGTACAGGTAAAATCCCTGACCATTAATAAAGTTTGTGCTTCAGGCATGAAGGCTGTGGGCTTGGCGGCTCAATCCATTCGCGCCGGGGATGGCGATATTTTTATTGCCGGTGGCATGGAAAGTATGAGCAATACGCCTTATCTCATGCCCAAAGCCCGTTGGGGAGCCCGCATGGGAGATGCTCAACTGGTAGATGCCATGATTCACGACGGTCTGTGGTGCGCTTTTCATGATGTGCATATGGGCATTCATGGCTCTGCGGTAGCGGCTGAATATAAGGTTTCACGCGAGGCTCAGGATGAATGGGCACTTCGCAGCCATGAGCGGGCCCACAAAGCAACCGAGTCTGGCCGCTTGGCCCAAGAAATTGCCCCGCTTGTGATTCCTCAGAAAAAAGGCGATCCCCTGACCGTGGCTCTGGATGAATCCATTCGCCCGGATACGACGCTTGAAAAATTGGCAAAACTCAAACCCGTATTTGATGCCAGTGGCACCGTGACAGCAGGAAATGCGCCTGGGATCAACGATGGTGCAGCTGCTTTGCTGGTGATGTCACGGGAGAAGGCCGATGCCTTGGGGCTGAAACCGCTGGCCCGGATTGTCGCCTATGGCGAAGTGGCCGAAGACTATCCTTACCTGGCAACAGCCCCCGCCCATGCCATTCAGGTTGCTTTGAAAAAAGCTGATTTGACCCTGGCTCAGTTGGATCGGATTGAAATCAACGAAGCCTTCGCTTCGGTAGCTTTGATCAGCTCACAGATCCTGGGCGCCGATGCTGAAAAAGTCAATGTCCATGGCGGTGCGATTGCGATGGGGCATCCGATCGGAGCCAGTGGTGCCCGTTTGATTGGCACCTTGGTCTATGAGTTGATGAGCCAGGGGCTGAAATATGGCGCGGCAGCTATTTGCAGTGGCTCTGCCCAAGGGGATGCCATTATTATCGAAAATCTCTGTCTCTAGCGCAAAGCATGCCGTCGGCAGATCCTGAATCCAGCTCTCTTTCCCTGAACGTAATTGTTCTGGCTCCCGAATGGGAGAAGGTTTTAGGATCTGCTTTGCAGCCAACGCCTTTGGGTATGGAACTTCAGCTCAATGCCGCTTTGCATCAGCAATTGAATATCGCTTTAGAGCGTGCGCTGGATTATTGTTGGCAAGAAGGCTTTTACCGCACAGCCCTCTTGGTCGACCCCAGAATCAGGCGGCATTTACACCGCCTGATTGAAAAAAAATTTCCACGTTTGCCCGTGATCTCTTATCTTGAGGTGGCACCCGGTTATCAGCTGAATATTTTACAGACGCTAAATCTCGAAGTTTAATCTCATTTTGCGCTTGATCTCAACGTGTAATCTGATTCGTATGAGCGCTTTCCTTTTTTCTGGCCGGGCCGGAAGAGGGCTAACTTGTTCTGGATCAAGGCAGATTTATGTTTGCGGGTTATACTGAACATAGAAAAGAAATGCAATAAGGGAGTCTGCCCATGAATGCTCAAGCCCGTCCCTGGTATCAACTTAATCTTTCCCCCGATAAACTCACCAATGCCCGTTTAGAATTACATTGGGCCTCTCAGATTGTTGCGGCAGTGGGGGCCACTTATCTCCCCTTTCATCCTGATATGTCCCATACGGGCTTGGGGATTGATCCGCAAGGGCATATTTTAGGGCAGGAAGTGAAACCCAGCAAAACTTTTCGCTTGGCATTGGATATCCGCAATTTGAAATTGGAATTGCAGGGGCATGGCTTAAAGGGTTTTGAAACGGTAAATAGCTTTAATCTTGCCAATCATAAATTAGACGCTGGTTTTGATTGGGTGGATCAGGCCCTGCAGGATTATGTTGGCAGTAGCTTGAGCAGAAAAGTGATGCGCAAAGCAGAAATGCCCTGGCAATTGCCTGCTCATCCCTTGGGGGGCGGGGCGATTTTTGCGGCTCCCAATCCCAGTTTTGAAGAGTTATACCATTGGTTTGCCAATGCCGAAGGTATTTTGCAGGAAATATTCAGTTTGCACCCCATGAATGCCACCCGTCTCACACTTTGGCCCAAACATTTTGATATGTTTTTCAGTTTTATTCGCCCTGTCTATTCGGTTGCGATTGGTTTTTCTGCAGGCGATGCGGTGATGAAAGAACCTTATTTTTATATCAAGCCTTCTCCTTTGCTGCCAGAGCCTCTGCCTACTCTGACCTATGGCGAATGGAAAAAAGGCAATTGGAATGGCGCAGTTCTGACTGCCGGCGAAATTCTTGCTGCTGGCAATGGCCAAGCGCAACGTGATTTGACCTGGAAGTTTCTCTATTCAACGCTGGGTGTTTTGAACTGGCTTGTCTAAGCTCAAGCCTTTCTCGCTACTTTCCTTCAGCCGTCAGGATTTGGCTCGTTTTTGCCTGCAGATAGAGTCTGAGGGTCTGTTTGAAATAGACAGTGGAAAGCCGGGCCCTGTGGTGGGTATTCTGGCGCATACCCATGGCAATGAACCCGTTGGCTTGGCTGCGATTATGGGGCTGCTGGCTGAAAATGCCCTGGCTGATCGCCTAAAAGTGGGAAAAGTGTTATTGATTGTCAATAATCTAGAAGCCGCTCGCCGTTTTTATCGCGAAGCAGAAGGGCAAACCACAACCGCTGCCTGGCGATTTGTCGACCAGGATATGAATCGGGTGCCAGAGGTTCTGGCTGGGGAAAGCTATGAGCTTCAACGGTTGCGCCAGGTTTTGCCTTATTATCAAAGCTTGACCCATGTGCTGGATCTTCACAGCACCAGTGCCCCATCTGAACCCATGCTGATTCAGAGCGAAAACGCTCCCGATTTAAGTTTTCCAGGAGTATCTATCCAACTTCAAGGCATCATAGCCTGTTTGCGTGGGAAACCTTTAATTTCACTTTGCAAACAGGCTGCTGGCTATGTGGTGGAATGCGGCTCCCATGAAAACCCAGAAAGTTGGCGATTGGCGCAAGCGGTAAGCTGGCATTTCCTTGCAGAATTGGGACTTTTGGATGGCCCTGTTGTTCTATCCGAACAGGATTTAGAGACCTATGAGATTTATCAGGCAGTGGTTTTTCCCAATGCATCCTACCAGCTCACGAAAATACTCGAAAGTTACGAATTTTTGCCGCAAGGCATGGTTTTGGCCCGTGGAGAGGGCGAACCTCTTGTGATTAAGCAGGACAGCTATGCGATCATGCCCTCACCGCGTTTACGGCCTGTGCATTCCGGCAGTGAGTTTTTGTTTCTAGCCACTCGGAAAGAGCGTCTATGAAAACCCTGCGTGTGAGTTGTGCCGTATTGCGGGCCTCAGGTAAAATCTTGGCAGCACAACGTTCTGCGCAGATGTCGCATGCCGGTCAGTGGGAGTTTCCGGGGGGTAAAATTGAAGCCGGTGAAAGCCCTGAAGCTGCCCTGATACGTGAAATTCGCGAGGAATTGGGGATAGAAATTGAGATTGAATCTGCTTTGCCTGTGGTTGAGCATATGTATCCCGAACGGCAGGTTCAACTTTTTCCCTTTGTCAGCCGTCTTCTTTCAGGCCGACTTCAACCCCATGAACACAGTGAACTGCGTTGGTGCCAACCTGATGAGTTAAAATCTTTGGATTGGCTGGAAGCGGATATTCCTGTTGTGGAATGGGTTTTGAAATCTCTGTCTCAGGGGGAATAAAGATGCAAATTGAACGGGTTTTAGCGGAGCTTGAAAAAGCCTGGAAAGAGGTTTTGCCTGACCTGGCTACGGGTTTATTGCTCGGTTTATCGGAAACGGAGTTTGAGGCCCTGCGCCCAGAATTGCCTGTGAATTTTCCAGAAATGCTCAAAACCCTGTATCTTTGGCACAATGGTCAAAATCCTGAACAGATCAGCTTTTTATATCACCATTTTTACAGTTTGGAAGAAGCCTTGTTTGAATACCAACAAAACAGGCAGGTTTCTGAACAGATCAAACAGACCGCAGGTATTGATACCTGGCCTGAAAACTATTGGCCGATTTGGGGGTTTGAAGGGGAGTATTTTTTGATCGATCTGGATTCAGGGCAGATCTATTTCTTCTTTGTACAAGACAGCCCACGGCTTTGGTATGACAATTTAGGGCAGATGATAACCTGTTTGACTCAGGCGGTTCAAAATGACATTTTCAGGCAGAATGCTCAGTCTGAATTAGAAACCGATCAACTGGCCTGGGAAAAATTGCGTTTGGCCTTGGTCTGTTCAGAAGCTGATTCTGGCCCGCTATACGCTGATTAAATCTGTTTCAGAATTTACTGTTCAATCCAGGACACAATTGAACCCGAGATTGAAGATTATGGCTGGGGATTGAGCGCTTCTGCCAAAACTTCAGCCAGATGCTTTGGAGAACGCTCGCTGAGACCTGCAATTTGCTGCCAGCAGGAGGTGCCACTGATGACGATTTCGGACGTTTCGGGTAAATTTCTTAAGGCCGGTAAAAGCCGTTCTTCTGCAATTTGACAGGAAAGCTCATAGTTTTCTTTTTCATAGCCAAAGGTACCCGCCATGCCACAGCAACCCGTGTTGAGCAAATCAACCTGAATACCAGGAATCAGGTTGAGGGCTTGTATCGAGGTCTCTGCACCCACCAGTGCTTTTTGATGGCAGTGCTCATGATAGGCCAAAGAGCGGCTCTGTGCTTGAAAAGGCAAGACTTTGCGCTCCGAACATACCTGAAGTAACCATTCCTGCAGGCTAAAGCTTTGTTGGGCCAAAACTTTGGCTTCAGGCCAAAGATCAGGGTATTCATCGCGAAAACTCAAGATACAGCTGGGTTCACAGCCAATCAAGGGGATTCCCGCCTCCATCATCACACGGTGGAAATCTAAAAATCTGCGGGCCTGGGCCTTGGCTTGATCGAGCAAGCCCAAGGAAAGAGAGGGCCTGCCGCAGCAGACGGGCGCAGGAATACTAATTTGATATCCCAGCGCTTCGATCACCGAAGCTGCTGCCAGCCCTACGTGGGGGTGGTAATAATTGGTGAAACAATCTGCAAACAAGGCCACCAGCCCATGGGTGTCTGTTTGCTTGTTTCTTTTGGGCTGCCATTGTGTGTGAAGTGGCTGGGCCGAAAAAATCGGAAATGTGCGGCGGGAATCTAGACCTAAGCTTTTTTCAAGCAGATTTTTGACAGTTGGGGATTTGAATAGATAATTTGAAAGCGGTGCGCTGGCTGAACCCAGGCGATTGAGCCAATCGAGGCGACTGAGCAGGCGACTGCGCCAGGGAACGCCCTTTGCTTTTTGCCAATGATCTAAAAACTCCAGTTTAAGTTTGGCCATATCCACTTTTGAGGGGCATTCTGCCTTGCAGGCTTTACAACCCAGGCAGAGCGCAAAGGTCTTTCTGAGTTCTGCCCGATCTTCCTGACTTAGCTGGGGGTTGAGCATGAGCAAGCGCAGCGCATTGGCACGGGCACGTGTGCTGTCTCGTTCATCCCGTGTCACCATATAGGGGGGGCACATGGTTCCCGTACTGACTTTTCGGCAGCCGCCGCAGCCATTGCAGAGCTCAATTTGGGCACGAAAGCTTTCCTGCTGGGAAAAACGCTGCACGGTTTGCCAGGGGGTGGGGGTGTAGTTTGCGCCGTAACGCAGATTCTGATCCATCGGCGGGGCGTTTACAATTTTTCCTGGGTTGAGTAAGTTTTGGGGGTCCCATGTGGCTTTTAAAGACTTGAAAAGTGAATAGACCGTGCTGCCAAAGAGTTTTTGATTGAATTCACTACGCGCCAGGCCATCTCCGTGCTCTCCACTCATGGCTCCGCCATAGTGCATGACCAGATCGAGAATCTGCTCCGAGAGTGAGCGCATTTTGGCGACATCTTCTCCTGATTGCAAATTCAGCAAGGGACGGATATGAATGCAGCCGACGCTGGCATGGGCATAGTAGGCGGCTTCTGTTTGATGGGCTTTGACAATCTTGTCGAATTCACG
The DNA here is from genome assembly GCA_002783405.1 of bacterium (Candidatus Blackallbacteria) CG13_big_fil_rev_8_21_14_2_50_49_14. NCBI lineage: Bacteria > Candidatus Blackallbacteria > bacterium (Candidatus Blackallbacteria) CG13_big_fil_rev_8_21_14_2_50_49_14. Next base: position 70,028 of record PFGG01000064.1, read on the forward strand.
GATAAAGGCTTGGAGCCGCTCGGGGGCGACGGCTGTATCCTCGATAAAGGTCACGGGTTTGCGTTTGCCCGGCATGCTCAAGAGCAGTGGTAAACCTGCCTTGCGAATGGCCCAGACATCGGCCTGAACACGTGGGTCACAAAAACGGCTGATTTCGATGCCTTTGATTTCACTGCGCGCCTGACGTTCTCCGCGCTCCAAAAGTGCAAGCAGCTCACGTTCTGAACCGGCTTGGTATTCTACCAATAGAATCACTTCTGCAGGATATTCCATAAAACTGAGTTTTTGGGCGAAGGCTGGGTTTTCGCGGGTCAGGCGCAGCAACAATTCATCCAAGACCTCACTGGCACAGGGCTGGGTGGTGAGCAGGGCATGGCTGCTTTCAAGGGCCTGGTCAAGGCTCTTGCAATAGAGAACCAAGAGACCCCGATAGGCCGGTTTGGGGCTGATTTTGAGTTTTGCGCTGCGCACCAGGGCCAGGGTGCCCTCTGAACCTGTGACCAGATCTGCCAGATTCCAATCTTGATCTGGATTCAGAAAGGCATCGAGATTATAACCGCTGACTCTGCGCATGATTTTGGGGAAACGCGCTTCAATTTCTGTCTGCTGGGTTGCAAGGCTGTGGCTCAGGTTTTGCCAGATTTGGGCTTCAAGCGATTTCCCCTGCATTTTTTGCCTGCGCATTTCCGGGGAAGTCGGGCAAAATGTAGTTTCAGTTCCGTCTGCCAAGGCCACTTCCAGCTCCAAGACATGATCCAGGGTTTTGCCATAGACAATCGAGCGGGCGCCACTTGAATTATTGCCAATCATGCCGCCCAGGGTGGCCCGGTTACTGGGGGCGACATCGGGGCCGAACCAATATCCATGGGGGGCCAGGGCTGCGTTGAGATGATCGAGCACGACCCCAGGTTCTACCTTCACCCAGGCTTCTTCGGTATTGATCTCAATAATTTTCTGAAAATTTTTGCCCAAATCGAGCTGAAGGCCATGCCCAATCGCCTGTCCTCCCAGGCTGGTGCCCCCACCACGGGCGGTGAGGGGAATTTGGTTCTGCTGCATAAAAGTCAGGGTGGCGAGTACATCCTCCCAAACAGCAGGTATAATCACGGCTTCGGGCATGAGTTGGTAAATCGAAGCATCGCTGCTGTAATTCCAACGTGAGATCTGGTCTGTGCGAACTTCTCCCTGAATCTGTTTTTGTAAATCGAAAAAGGGCAGTTCAGTGCTCATAAAATGCGGGGGGCCAGGGTTTTGATTTCGCGATCGAGTTCCTTGTAATCGGGAATATACTGATACACCAATTCCCAAAAGCGGGCACCATGATTTTTATGGGGTATATGTGCGAGTTCATGTACCAGAATGCTGTCGATGCAACGTGGCGGCAGTTGAATGGCCCGGTAATTCAAATTGATTTCATTGCGAGCAGTGCAACTTCCCCAGCGGCGTTTGTGCCTTTTCAAATAGACCTGGCGGGGATAAAGTCGCATCGTTTCAGACCAGTATTCCAGGCGGGGAATCATCCAATTCAAGGCTTCCCGACGCAGAAAGTTTTGAATGGCCTCTTCGCGAATACTGAGGTGTTCCTGACAGCGAGGCGGCAGTTGCAGAACCAATTCCTGTTCTTCCTGCCAAACTCTGATCAAAGGTTGAAAATTATCCTGTTCGAGCTTCAGCTGCAGGGCGTTCCCTAAAAGCAGAACCGGGCTGCCATGGGCCAAACGTGGACTGTTCTCCTCGGGCTGAATCTGATCGAGTTTTTTAAAAATCCAGTTGGCCTTGCGCACCAAGAGCGCTTCAGCATCTTGTTGGGCCATGGCAGGAGAGCGCAGGGTGACCCCCTCCTGGTTCACGACAATATAACTGTGGCGCAGGTTCTTTTTGACCTCATGGCGCCAGCGCAGGGTTCTGTTTTGTATCAGCAGTTCGGGCATGGTTTTTCTTGACCTGTGTTTCAGGGTACCATAGGAAAAATCAGCCGCGTTAAGCTCTAAAGGAAACCAGCAATGATTCATGCGATTGTTCGAGATCGTTCGACGGTACTCTTTCTTCTGCTCTCCTGTTTTTTCGTGACCAATGCCCTGATTGCTGAATTCATTGGCGTTAAAATTTTCTCATTGGAGCAAACCCTGGGTTTGCAACCTGTCAATTTTACGCTCTTGGGGCAGTCGGGCTTGGCCTTTAACCTGACGGCAGGGGTTTTACTCTGGCCTTTTGTTTTTGTTTTTACAGATTTGATCAATGAATACTATGGCAAAAAAGCTGTAAGCTTTCTTTCCTGGATGACGGCGGGTTTGGTTTTCTATGCCTTTGCTATGTTTTATTTGGGCATGCACCTTCCGCCTGCTGGCTTCTGGCCAGGCAGCAGTAAACTGGTGCCCGATATGAACAAAGCCTTTCAAGCTGTTTTTGGACAGGGGCTGTGGATTATTATGGGGTCTATGGTGGCTTTTCTATTGGGGCAACTATTAGATATCACCGTCTTTCAGCTTTTGAAACACCGTACCGGTGAAAAGGCGCTTTGGCTAAGAGCGACAGGATCGACACTGGTTTCTCAATGGGTTGATAGCTTTGTGGTTTTGTTTATCGCCTTTTATTTGGGGGCAGGCTGGAGTTTTCAGTTGGTATTGGCGATTGGGCTTGTGAATTATGTCTATAAGGTTCTTTGTGCCCTGGTGATGATTCCTGTGATCTATGGGGTGCATTTTGCCATGGATCACTATTTGGGGCACGAGGTTGCGCTTAAAATGCGGGCCTCGGCTTTGCACCCGGTGGACGAGTAGTGGGGGCCCCCTGTTTGGTTTGGACAGAACTTTTCAGCTTTAAGGCTGAGCCCATCAGGGGCTGGGATTGGTTTTTTTCACCCCTCTCGCTGCGAGATTGGTTGAAAGATTGGCTTTTGCCTGCAGCAATCGAAAGTCTTTTGCAATCGGGGCATTCTACACGTGATCTTCACAAGCTTTTTGCGCTTGCCGAAAACTCAGACTGGGCAGCAACCGTTCAGCAAGTGGCGCTGGCTTTGAATGAATTGATGGCCGTGCCCCCCTTGTATCTAAAAGAGGGGTTGAGTGGTTTTGCACACGACTACGAGCGTATTTTTGCAACGACGCCTCTGCCCCAGCGTTTGCGCTTGCATTTTCACTTGCGCAATGCCGGAGAAATGATACTTCAGGAAGGGCTTTTGCCTGCTTCCCAGTCAATTGAGCCTGCGTTTCTTTTGGCTTTGTGTGATCGGGCCGAATCTGATCAAGAGGCTTTGCTCAGCCTGCGTCTTTTGCTTGCGCAGGATTAACTCATCACGGGTTGGGTGATTTTTTCAAGAATTTCAAGTTTGTGCTCTGTAAAGAGTTCTTCACTTAAACGCAAAAGCTGAAAATAGCAAAAAATCATAATGCCGAGAATAGCAAACATGACCAGATTGCGGGGTTGATGTGTCCATTTTCCCAATCCCTGTGCCAAGGCAGGCAGAGCGAGTAGGATGGAAAGCATCTGAAAAGCCAGTAAAACAGGGGTTGCATTTTGACGGTAGCGGGTTTGATTCAGATCCAGGGGCATGGGAAAACGGATCGAAATAATCGTTCCCAAAGGCAGAGCCCCCAATATCACGCAGCTAAAAGCGAGTGCTAAAAAAAGCAGGGTTTCGAGGGGAATGGGTTCGTAAAAAACAGTATAGAGATAGAGCACACCTAAAAAACCACTCCCGGTAAAGCAAGCCATGGCCAGATGTTTTCCCTTTAATAAGCGCCTGACAGGCATGGGGCCTGAAAGATAGAGTTTAAATCCTTCTCCGTCTAAGCCAAAGAGATTGCAGAAAAGAAAGAGTGAGGTCATGAAGATATAAGCCATTGCACTGAGGCAAACCGTAGTTGCGGGCAGCGGGGCTTGCGAGGTGCTGATCAGCAATAGGCGCATTAAAATAAGCAGAAAAGGGGTTAAAAAGAAGCAGAGTTTACCAATCACACTGCGCGAGAGTGAACGCAGCTCTTTTCTGACAATGAGTGCCAAAGGGTATCCGAGAAACCCAAGTAGATGACTTTTTTTCCATGCAAAAGAAACTTGGGCCTGATCGCGAGAGCCAGACTCTGAGGTGACCATTTGTTTTAAGAGGGAAGTTCCCAGTTGGTTGCCCAAAAGCAACCAGAGAAAGAGTCCACTTAAAGCCGTTCCTGTTTTTAGTAGGTTATGCTCAAGGCCTCCGGTCAGGGCGAGGGTGGCCATGCCCGGAGGACTCAGGGCCAGCCAATAATTCAGCGGCCCCATGAAACCCAGAAAATAACCAGGTTCTCTCAAATTGTTTTGCCAATCGGGATGGTTTTCAAAGGCACTGCTGATAACCGCTGGAAAAAAGGCCAGCAGAATGATGCCTGCCAAAAGAACCAACGTGGCGGTTTCTCGCAGTCGCCGATTGGCAAGTACGCTGCTAAGTAAATTGACCAGCAATCGGCTCCAAACCACATGAACCGACCCAAAGAGTAAGCCCAGTATCAGCAGAGGAGCTAAAACTGAGAAGCCTTCGAGTAAAAAACCGCCTACGATCAGCCCCAGGACCATGGGGTAAAAAAACAGACTCCAGGGTTCAAGAAACCCCGTCAGGGTATGCAAAACATAGAGGTTTTTAAATGAGAGCGGATAGACCAGCAACTTGTGCAGGTCGAGATGTAAATTTTCATTCTGCAGTGCAAAAAGCAAGGGAGAGAGTAGCCAGATCAGACTGAAGAGACTGAGCATGAACAAAAGTAAAGTCTGCACCATTAAAGCCTGAAGGCTGCCTACTTGGCTGAATTGACTTAGGATAACCACCAGATAGCCCATCACCCACCCCAAGGAGCCTGCCATCAGCGTACTGATGATCAAGGTGATGATGACACCTGCTTTTTGCAGGGTAGACGGATTTTTCCAGGCGCGTTGCAATAATTTAAACTGGAGTTGAAATAGCGCTTTGAATTGGGGGCGTGTTATTGCATCCATGAGAGGCTCGTCGCTTCGGTCTTTTGCCCCACCAATTGAATAAAGGTTTCTTCAAGCGATGCGGTGCCCAGCGGTTTGTCCTGGTTCATGCGATCGAGAACCTCCTGCAGCGGGCCAGAGGTCAGGAGTTCTCCCTGGTGAATGATGCCCAAGAAATTACAGAGTTTTTCGACAATTTCCAGAATATGGGAAGTTAGAAAAACGGTGACCTGTCGCGAGGTTAAACTCAGCAGTAAATCGCGCAAGATCTTTGCCGAAACGGGGTCTACACCTTCGAAAGGTTCATCCAGAAAAAGGATCCGTGGGCTGTGAATCAATGCGGCGGCCAAGGCTGTTTTTTTCTTCATGCCATGTGAAAAGTCAGCCAGCAGGGTTTCCTGTTTCTGTTCAAGTTGCATCAGCTCAAGCAATTCCTGGCTGCGGGCTTGGGCTGTTTTTTGATCCAGGCCATACATGCCCCCAACAAATTCAAGATATTCAGACGCTGTCAAACGTTCAAACAGGCTAAGTTTTTCAGGCACGACGCCAATCCATTGTTTTACCCTGCCGGGTTTTGCCCAAATATCCTCCCCCAGGAGTTTAATTTGCCCCTGGTGGGGTTGTAAAAGCCCCGTCAACATTTTCAGGGTTGTGGATTTGCCTGCGCCATTGGGCCCTAAAAAACCAAAAAACGCGCCTTGTGGAACGGTCAGATTGAGATCTTTTACAGCCTGAAAATCTCCAAAATGACGGCCCAAATTGCGAATTTCAATCGCAGGAAGCTCTGAGGGGGGGAGGGAAAGCATATTCGACATGACACCAGTATATCTTAAGCAAATCTAAGTCGCGCAAAATAGTTAAGAAAAGAGTAACCAAACTTTAATTTTGGTTTAATTTTAGTGCTTTTTTCGAAAGCTGTGATGACGATCCGATGACAAAGTAACTATAGATGCAGGAGTAGTAGAGAGGTTTTTAATTATGTCACGGAGAAAATGGTTTTCAGGCTTGATGACTTTATCAGCCCTTTTGCTGATAACCGCATGTGGCGGGGATCGCAGTGATACGCTGGTTCCCGGTATGCCCTATTATAATCCCAATCAAGACAATCAATACAATCCAAAACCTGATACCCATGGCTATAATCCTGCTCAGCCCGGTAGTTCTTCTTTCTCCGTTTTGAAAAATGTTTTTCTGCGTGTGGATCCTGAAATCGGTGTCAATATCTCTCATCTGGAAGGCCGCTTGGAGCCCAAACGGGCAGGTGACCCTGTCATTTTTGATGATGTACGCTCTTTTGTATTTAATATTTATGCGGGCCAATTGGCAATCGATGCCGCCAATATTACACGCTTAAAAAATAAATATACGTTTAATTATCCCGACAGTCCCCTGAAAGATATTGAAATCAGTTTTACCCCTGGCCGTATCAGCATGAAGGGCAAAATGAAACAGGTGATCTGGGTTCCTTTTGAAATGGAAGGCACCGTCCAGCCCGCACATGATGGCACCTTGATCATGATCCCGGATTCGATTCGTGTGGCCGGTATTCCCGCCAAAGGCCTGATGGATGCTGTGGGGCTTCAAACCTCCAAACTATTGAAACTGGCTGGCGATCGGGGCGTTCAGCTTCAGGGCAACAATATTCTCTTGGATTGTACCAAGCTCTTTCCTCCCCCCCAGATCAACGGCAAAATTGTCGCGGTTGATGTTCAGAGCAATCAATTGGTGCTTCATTTTGACAATGGCCAACGGGCTCCCAAACGTTTGCCTCCCGATATCAGTGCGCGCAGCTATATGCATGTTTATGGCGGCAATTTTCTGATTATGAATGAATTGCAACGTGGCGCTGAATTGCAGATGGTGGATATGAACCCTGCTGACCCCTTTGATTTTTATCTGGGTGAATATAAACGCCACTTGAAGGCTGGTTATGTCAAAGTCATGAATGATATGGGCTCTTTGATTACCCTGATGCCCGATTATTCTAAAATTTCAAGCACCAATGTCTGGGACCAGTATCCTGGGGGTCAACCCACGACGGTTCCTGGCAGTGCCATGCGTTCAATGAGTGCTTCAACTCGTGGGCGGGCCACTCAGAATTTCATGCCAGCGCTTTCCTATTGGACACAGAATTAACGCTTCAGGAGCAGATTTATCGGGTAGGTTTAAGTGCTTGCCTTGAAATTGGCTCCCGTCGGATGCGATCCCTGCTTCAGCATTTAGGTTCTGCTGAAGCGGTTTGGTCGGCTTCTTTGCAAACGCTGCAAACACACGCTGGCCTGAGCCCTCGAACGGCTGAAAAAGTACACTCCCATTGCCGTCAGACCGATCCCCATACACTCTATGAAAAAACGCTGGAAGCTGGCTATCAGCTTTGTTTTTTTGAAAGCTCAGACTATCCCACCTGGTTGAAAACCATTCATGATCCTCCTTTTTTACTCTATTGGCAAGGCAATCCAGAGACCTGGAAATCTTTGAACCCTGCGCTGGCGATTGTGGGCACCCGGCAGGCGACTTCTGCTGGGCTGGAACTGACCCGGAATTTTGCCCGCGAACTTGCCATGGCGGGGGTTACGATTGTCAGTGGCCTGGCAACAGGCATTGATACGGCTGCACATTTGGGGGCCCTCGATGCTGACGGAAAAACGGTGGCCGTTTTGGGGATGGGCTTGGCACAGATTACACCGGCTGAAAAGCGCCGTCTGGCGCATACGATTCAGCAAAATGGCTTGGTGATCAGCGAGTTCTCACCTGCGTTTAAAGCCACACGCTGGAGTTTTCCATTGCGCAACCGGATTGTCAGTGGCTTATCTCAAGGACTTTTGGTGGTAGAAGCGGCCCCCAAAAGTGGCGCGCTGATCACGGCTGATCTGGCGATCGAGCAGGGACGTGAAGTCATGGCTGTTCCTGGGCCTGTCATGGCTCCCCAAAGTGCAGGGCCGCATGCGTTGATTCAGCAGGGCGCGGCCCTGGTCACCTCGGTGCCTGAGATCTGTCAGGTAATGGGATGGGAAGTGTCCTTGCCAGTACTTTCTGAAGCTCAACCTGAAGATAAAGGCTTGACAAACTCCGAAAATGAGGTTTATCTGGTATTGAGTGAGATGCCGCAGACGATTGAATCCTTGACCCAAAAAATTGAATGGCCCGTGAGTAAACTTTTGACTGTTTTAACCCAACTGGAGATCAAAGGATGGGTTCAAGAATGGCCTGGTTCCCGTTTTAGTCGGTCAGGTCAAGTTGCGCATCAGAACCCTTAGCAGTAAATAAGAAAGCAACAGAAATGCCAACCAAGAGCCCCCGGGCAAGCAAGACCCCGGCCAAGACGCGCAAGACAAATTCTGATTCCGCAGCCAATTTGGTAATTGTCGAATCTCCCGCCAAGGCCAAGACCATTGAAAAATATTTAGGAGAAGGCTACCGAGTCGTTTCCTGTTATGGTCATGTGCGCGATCTTCCCAAAAATAACAAAGCCATTGATATTCAAAATGGTTTTGCACCTACCTATGTCGTTTCAGACGATAAAAAAGATGTCATAAAAGAATTAAAAAGTCTGGCGAAAAAAGCTTCGTTGGTTTACCTGGCCTCAGACGACGACCGCGAAGGAGAAGCTATTTCTTGGCATTTAAAAGAATCCCTCAATTTAAAAGATGAAGCTGTGCGCCGGATTGTTTTTCATGAAATTACGAAAAACGCCATTCTCAAAGCGATTGATAACCCGCGTACGATCAATACCCATCTGGTCAATGCCCAGCAGGCCCGACGCATTCTCGACCGTTTGGTCGGCTTTGAACTCTCTCCCATTCTGTGGCGAAAGATCAAAACAGGTCTTTCTGCAGGCCGGGTTCAGTCTGTGGCTGTACGCATGGTGGTGGAGCGTGAGCGTGAAATTGAGCAGTTTCAGTCTCAGTCTGCCTTTCGGGTTGTGGCTTTGCTGGAGGTAGAGCCCGGCAAAACGCTCAAGGCTGAATTGAACAAACGCTTTGCCGATCTGGCCAGTGCCCGCGCCTTTCTTGAAAAGTGCCGCGAGGCAGCTTTTACCATTTCAGACCTTCAGGTGAAAGAGGGCAAACGTTCGCCTGCGCCTCCGTTTACCACTTCGACTCTGCAACAGGAAGCCAGCCGGCGTTTGAATTTTTCAGTGGCGCAAACCATGCAATTGGCGCAACGCCTGTATGAGGCCGGTAAAATCACCTATATGCGTACGGATTCTTTGAATCTTTCTGAAGAAGCCATTCAGCGTGCTGCCAGCCGGATAAAATCTGAATATGGCCCAGAATACGCTCAGACCCGCCAGTATAAAACCAAGAATCAATCTGCTCAAGAGGCGCACGAAGCGATTCGTCCCACAGATTTTGCGGTCGAATCAACGGGCACGGATCGAGCGGAAAAGGCTTTGTATGAAATGATCTGGAAGCGTTCGATTGCTTCACAGATGTCAGATGCCCGGATTGAAAAAACCACAGCCTCGATTGCCATTTCTGGCGTGCCCGACGAAAAACTGGTGGCCACAGGCGAAGTGATCAAGTTTGAAGGCTTTCTTAAGGTCTATCTTGAGAGCAGCGACGATGAAGATTCTGAAGAGAGTAAAATGCTTCCCCCCTTGAAAAAAGGGCAATTACTGGCGCTTGAAAGCATGCAGGCCCGCCAGACATTTTCCAAGCCGCCAGCGCGCTATACCGAAGCCTCTTTGGTTAAACAGCTTGAAGAACAAGGCATCGGCCGCCCTTCTACCTATGCCCCTACGATTTCGACGATTCAGAAACGGGATTATGTTATCAAAGAAACCCGTGAAGGCAAAGAACGCATCTATTCTGAGCTTCTTTTGAAAGCGGGCAAGATTACAGAGAGTCAAAAGACTGAAATTTACGGCAGCGAAAAAAGCAAGCTTTTCCCCACTTCGATTGGCAAAGTGGTTACTGATTTTTTAGTGGAATACTTTGACAATGTGATTGATTATTCCTTTACCGCTTCCGTTGAAAAAGAATTTGATGATATTTCACGCGGCAATAAAAATTGGAATGATATGATTGCCCGTTTCTATTTTGATGATTTTCATCCCAAAGTAGAGAAAACTCAGGATGTCGATCGTTCTCAGGTGGGAACGGTGCGCGAGTTGGGCGTAGATCCCAAATCCGGTCAGAAGGTGATTGCCCGCTTGGGGCGTTTTGGCCCGCTGGTTCAAATTGGGGAAACCACTGAAGAGGGAACCAAGCCTCGCTTTGCCTCCTTGGAACGCGATCAGTTCCTGGATACAATCACCCTTGAGCAAGCGCTTGATCTGTTTAAACTGCCGCAAACCGTGGGTTCCTTTGAAGATCAGGAGTTGATTGTGGGCAAAGGGCGTTTTGGCCCCTATATTAAACATGGGGATAAGTTTGTTTCAATCCCCAAGGGTGAAGACCCCCTCTCAATTACCCAGGAAAGAGCCACTGAATTGGTTTTGGCTAAGCGCAAAGCCGATGCTGAGAAGTTTATCAAGGGCTTTGATCAGGACCCGGATATTCAGGTTCTGAATGGCCGCTGGGGCCCTTATCTCAAGGCGCATGGTGAAAATTACAAGATTCCCAAAGATTTGGTGGCTGCCGATTTAAGCTATGAACAGTGTCTGAAACTGGTGGCTGAAGCTCCGCCTAAAAAGCCCCGTAAGGGAGCCCCTGTTGCCAAGGCCAGTGCTAAAACAGCTGCCAAAACGACTGCGAAAAAAGCGCCAGCGAAAAAGGTGGCCACTGGCAAAGCCAAGACCGCCACGAAGACGCCAGCGAAAAAAACGGCCTCCAAAACAGCCTCTAAATTGGATTTGAAAACTACAAAAGAAGCTGTTAAAAAATCAGTTTCAAAGAAAAGTTCAGCAAAGACCACTCCAAAAACAAAATAAAAATGCAGCTGATACCTAATCGGGGCTCTATTATTAGCTGTCGGTATTCTCTTAAATTTGATGATTAACCAGTGATCCCCTGGATTGCAAGGCACACACAAATACAGTGCCTTGCAATCCAGATTTCCTGGCATTTGAATAGCTGCTATAGGAACCTTTAAACTCAGTATGCTTCGTTAGAAGTCTCTCCAAATTCTGTATTATGGTTTGTAATTTTTGCATAGATACAGACTTGATTCATGAAAAAAACTAAATTGTAAATTAATTGTAAATATTATTAGACTATTAATGACAATATGAACTTGTTTTTGTAAAAATAATGTAAAAATCACCTAAAGACTTATTCTTCTTATTAAAAAGTTCTTGTCAATTGTATCTTCGGAGAATAAAATGCCTCCATCGGTGTAATTCAGGCGAGTAAGCTTTAAATTTTTAATCCAAATTAGCGCCTGAAAAATCTAAATAATTAAAATTACTCCTTCATCGGAGTCTGTTTTGCTGCTTATTTTTATATGATGACAAAGGGTTAAAAATATTAACATGATGTATTCCAACGCTCCACTCCAACGTGGTCTTAAAATTTCAATTCAATTGGGCTTGGCGACTTCTCTCTTAATGACGACGGCTTGTGGTGTGGGGGGCTTTGGGGTTGGCCGAAATCCTTTGGGCAGTGATGCTCGTAGTTTTATTACCCAAGCAGCAAAAGATATTGCTACTCGAAATTTTACAGGTAATCCTGATCAGCTCAGAGCGCTGTTTCTCCGGCCGATGGTGAAAGGCCAATTGACCTTGGATGATAGTTTTCCCTTGGAAGTGATTGCCTTAGACAATCAAGGTCGTTTGATCGACCCGCTTTTGCTGAAGTTAAAATTCAGCAGTGCCAAGCCTGGCACAATTACGGTTGACCAGAATGGCGTTTTAAAAGGGGTTGAACCCTTTGAGCCTGTTTTAATTAAAGTGATTGATGAAAAAAGCAATACCAGTGCAGAAGTTGAATTCACTGCGACTTTGACTAAATTTACAGGCAACCCCCGGGCGCTTGCTTCTTTGCAATTGGTTCAGCGCTCTCAGGTTACCCCTGGCCTGGGTGAAATGGCCCAGTTTTATATCGTAGCCCGTGATACCTTGGGCAATCCCATCGACCCCACCCGCCTGCAATTGGATTGGAGTGTATCAGATCCCAATGCCTTTGCAATTGATAAGAATGGTTTGGTCAAAGCTCTTTCTTCAAATGGAGATGCGCAGGTGATCGTGCGTGACCCTGTCTCTGGCCGGATTGCAACAGGTACGGTTCAAAACATCTTTTCCAGCAAAAATCCACAAACCAGTTTACCCACTCAGACCTCTGGAAATGCGGTGACTTCTCGGCCAGAGCCGATTCCTGCAGGGCAACCCGGTGTACCGGTGAGTCCTGTTACTCTCAGCCAGGGTGAAACCAATCCGCTTCAACCCCCTGCTCAAAATACTGGAACACCGGGCAATCCTCGCTCCCTGATCCTGACCCCGTCTTTGTCTTATCTTTCACCCGGTGACCGCGTTCAACTGGCTGTGGCCCTGACCGATGATCAGGGGCGTCCGATCAATCCTGCGACCGTGCCTTTGCAATGGACCAGTTCCGATGCTGGTTTGCCTGTAGACCAAAAGGGTTTGGTCTCAGGCAATTATGCTAATTCTGAGACCAAAGTGACAGTATCCGTGCCCGGCACTCAACTCTCTGCTACAGCCTTGGTGAGAACCTATGCCAGTTCTTCTGGTGGAGGCGGCGGTGGCGGTGGCGGTGGCGGTGGAACTGCAGTGGCCCCCACACCTCAAATTTTGGTTCCTGCAACCCCCAAAACTTCTGCCACACCTTTGAGTACGAGCAGCTTCACCGTTAAGGTTTTTCCGCCGACCTTTACCCAAACTCCGATTGTTGAGTATCAAGTTACAATTGGGAATGCTCCCGGCTCAAAGACCTTTACGATTCCTGCCGGAGCCGGTGGGACGGTCACTGCAGATGTGCCTGCCGGAGCAAATTTGCTTGCGGATACTACCTATCCCTATTCTGTTGTGGCGCTAGGCCAAAATGGCCAAATTTCACCCGTTGTTAACTCTTTTGGTACGACCCTTTTGGCCAATAATGCACCTACCAATATGATCGGGGGGTCAAAGAGTTTTACCGGAGTTGTTTCTGTACCCGCCAATACTGCGGTGAGTTTAAATGACCAAAATGGCAATGCCCTCTCTGCAGGCGATGGCTCAAATGCTGAAACGCTAACGATTAAATTTGAGCCTACGGCAGGTAATTTTGGCACGATCAGTTTTTCAAACAATCCGGCTCTACCTGGAACCGTTACGGTAACAGGGGGCGGGATCAATGGCAATCCTATTCAGATTTCAGGCCCCAAAGATGCGGTCAATACAGCCTTAAACAATTTTGTGTATACACCCCAAAATGGTTTTATTGGCAACGCCACAGTCACCATGACGGCGATCGATACGGTTGAAGGGGCTGGCACACCTGATGATATCGATACGATTGTCTTCAGTGTCAACAGCGCAACCCCCTCAGCACCACGCAATCTAATGAATAACAATCCAAGCTTCAGTACGCTCTTGACCGCTGTGAACAGTCCCATCACGCTTAAGCCCTTGAATAATTCAGGTTTGACTGTTGAAGACACCAATGGGGATACCCTGACCACGGTGCTGACCCCCACGAATGGTACGCTGGCATTGGTCAGCATTCCGGCAGGAGTCACCGTTACAGGAACAGGTACCAATGCGGATCCCTTTAAATTGGTTGGGCCCCCTCATTTTATCAATGCCGCTTTAAATGGGGGGCTGACACTTACCCCCACTGCCAATTTTAATGGTGCTGCCACCATTCAGATGGTGACTACCGCAACGGATGGAACAGATACAGATCTTCTGACTGTGAATGTGGTCGCACCTTCAAATCTTTTCAATGGTTCCAATGTCTTCCCAACGTCAGCTCAGCGGATGGCGAAAGCTGCAACCACGACGCTGAACGGAGCCAGTAACAAAGCTTTGACGGTACTCTACCCACCCACGTCTACGGTGAAAGTCAATCTTGATTTGCAAGACAGTGCTGGAAACAATACCGGTGCGGCAGCCAATGGTTCGTTGACACTTGCTGGCATTGTGCCGGGTACGGTCACGGTTACGGGCGGTGGGACTGCTGCCTTACAACTTCAAGGGCCGATTGCGGATGTCAATACACTGCTGACGGCAGGGGTGATTTACTCACCCCAGGGCAATAATACCGGTACCTATAAACTGCGCATGAACAGTGTCGATGTGAACAATAATGTGCTGACGGATACCAATGATGTGGTGACGCTCGAAGTTTCAGAGCCCCCGGTCAATAAATACAATAACAGCGCCACTTCCTTTCCGCCTGTTGGCGCGCCTGTGGAATTGGGCTTTAATACCCCTTTGACCTTTGCCTCCTTTTTCGGAACCGCTCTTTCGGTCACCGATGCTGACAGTGCGACAGTGACGACAACTTTGACACCCAGCAACAATGGCACTTTGAGTCGAGCCAATTTAAATGCGATTCCTGCTGGGGTTACTGTTACGGTGGGAACTACCGTGGCCAGTTCAACCAATAATGTCTCCGTGACAGCGACCAATGCTCAACCAATGGTGATTGCGGGGTCTCCCACCAATATCAACCTCTTTTTGAACAATGGGATTGTGTTTTCACCTACCACCAATTTTTCAGGTGCAGCTACAGTGACCATGGCCACGAACGATGGCGGAGCAACGGACACAGATATTGTCCATATCAATGTTCTGCCCACTCCTGAAAACCGCCGCAATGACAACGCAACCTTTACCACGACGGCCATTCCTGCTGCGCCAGGGGTTCAGGAAAACCTCGGAACGCCCGCAACCAGGCTCTTGACCATCAAAAACTATCCCTCTGCAGCCAATGTAGATGTGACCCTGAGTGTGCCCACAGGCAAAGGTACTCTCCTTCTGAACGGCTTTCCAGCTCCCAATGGCACGCAAGGGGGGGTCACCTTTACGGGCAATGGCACCACCAGCTTGAGTATGACCGGAACCCAGGCCAATATCAATACGGCCTTGACCAATCTGCGTTATACGCCTGCCGCAGGCGTTGTGGCTGCACCTGAAACGGTGACTATGACCATGAGCAGTACAGGGGGAACCTTGGGCGATTCGGGTGATACCGTGCCTTTCTCGATCTCCAACCCGCCGCGCAATATTTACAATACCCAAGATGGCAATCCCGTGGCCGATGATACGGCTGAAAATGCCAGTTTCCCCTCTGCGGGTGCCCGTTTGGATATCTTTGGCAATCAGGCTTTGATTCTAAACAATACAGCCACGGCCACCCAACCGGCCGTCAAACTAGATGTTATTGATGACAGCTCCCTTGTCACAGTAACGCTCACTCCAGCCAATACTGGAGGCAATACCAATGCCATAATTGACTTGACCGGAGCTGCTCCAGGAACCGTCAGCAATACCGGAGCCGGAACCAATGCCTCTCCACGGGTCATCAGTGGGCCTTTGGCCGATGTCAAAACGGCCCTGACTTTGCTGCGCTATACCCCGCAAACAGGATTTACAGGGGCTACCAGTTTTGACATCAAAGTTGACGATGGTGGGCCTTCACCCGATACCAATACTGTTAATCTGAATGTTAAAGTCCGGCCGCAGAATGCCTTTAATAATAATGCAACCTTCCCTAACACCAATGTGTTGATCTTTGATTTTGCTGGGATAGCCAATCCGCTCAAGAACGACACGGCCAATTCAGATGTCAATACCGCGCCGCAGCTCCATATCAACGAAACAGTACACCCACTCTCGGTTCTCAACCTGAGTGCGTATACACAGCCGACAGATACGGCCACGGTGCGTCTGCAGATTCCCAGCGGTGTTCTCAATGTAACCCTCTCGGGTAGCGTGACCATCAGTGCTGGCGCAAATGGTTCTGGAGATCTAACCCTCTCGGCAACGGGCGCTAATATCCCCAATATCAATACCGTCCTGGGTACTTTGACTTGGACACCGCCTCACCTGAATGACGGTGCTCCCTTAGCTGCTCCTGCCGTATTAACCATGACCAGTGGTCCGATCCCCGATACCGACACCCTTAACCTGTTGTCTACCCGTACACCGCGTAATCTCTATGGTGGCAATTTGGTCTTTACGACGACTGCTTTACAGGTGAACGAAGGGCAGCAAATGCTCTTCGACGGAGGCGGTGGTCACGGCCTGGTTTTGAGCGTAGGTTCCCAGAGTTCTGAAACAGTTGAGGACAGTCCGCAGATTCGTGTCAAGCTGATTCCTTCTCTGGTCGGTGGTACCAACAGTGGAACAGTTAACGTAACCCTTTCTGGAGCCGCCACCAAGACGGGGTCGGGTACCAATGCCTCGCCCTTGATCATCACCGGTACACCGGTTGATGTCAACGCTACCTTGGCAACGATGACTTTCAATTCCACTGCTGGGGTTAACGGCAGCGCTTCGATTGCTGTAAAGACCACAGACTTCGCTGCCGAAGACGCTACTGGGCCTACGGCTGACAGTATTGTGCTGGATATTCGTGCCAAACCCGCCAATCGCTGGAATGTAGGCACTGGCAGCGAAACCAATACCTTTCCAGGTACAGGTTCGCCAATTAATGTCGGTTTGAATGCGACATTTGCGATGAATACCGCAAATAATCGTCAATTAGGTGCTAAATTTTACCAGAATGGCGACACCATTGATGTCACCCTCAAGTTGAGCAATGCCACCCATGGCAATCTTACCGCCAGCAGCAGTGGGGGGGCTATTGTCAGCAACAGCGGCACAGACACAATCACAATACACAGCACCGGAGCCAACAGTCTGACGGATCTCAACGCGGCCTTGGCGACCCTGGTCTTCAACTCAGTGAATAGTGGTGGCGTTGTAGATCTGGAAATGACCAGTACCAATGGCACAGCCAGTGACAGCACAGTGGGTCAGGATGTGATTCGTTTCAATGTCCAAAACAGTACACCCGTCAACAGTCTGACCGGTACCACCAGTGGTTTTACTACAGGCGCCACAGCTTTGCCCTTGAATCTGGTCAGTGATACCACCACGGTCGATGATCGGCTGGACTTTGGCCAGAGCGATCCAACTTCAGCGGCTGCCGGAACCTTTACTGTGACTGGGAATACTTGGCCGACCCTAAGCGTCAGCGATGATGATTCCTCTGTGACAAGTACTCTGACCCCCCCCATTTTTGGAACCCTGAGTGACCGATTGGGTACCAATTTTGCAGGTTCAGGTGCAGGTATTGCTGGTTCGGGAACCAATGCGGATCCCTTTGTCTTTACAGGAACTCCGGCTCAGATCAATGCAGCCTTGCTGCGCCTGCGCTTTACCCCCAATGCCAATGTCACAGATGGGACGGTTGGAAATCTGGTGATTTCAACCAAAGATGGTGCAAATCAGACGGATACTGATAATATCGCCCTGAAGGTCGAACGACCCACTCTGCCCTCTACTTTTGGCGGCAATCCCAACCCCGCAGGAACCATCTTCAGAGCTGTTTACCAATTTGGCCGTGACAAACTGCCCCAGATAGTGGTCAATGATATCACCGTCAGCGGACCCGAAATTCAAGCCGGTGCCCAGATCGAGATCATCCGTTATAACGACAATGATCCAACCACCGCAGCTGATGACAATACGACGGTACTGCGTACGGTTACCTTGAATAACCCCAATACAGCACTTGGTGAAAGCGTCAGCTTTAACAATCTCACCAACCGGGCCACCGTAACGGTCAACTTCTCTGCGGCGGGATCTCCTGTACTGGCCGTACCTCCAGCCGCTCCGAATCTGAAAGACGGTACAGGTAAAATTGGCGGTCGCCTGGTGAATGGGAACGTGGATACGCCGTCCACTTCTTCAGTAACTGCCGCGAATCATCCCTGGTTCTTCTTTGTCTATCCTGAGCGAGCACAATATGCAGTAGAAGATTATTTATCGGGAGCCAATAACCGGGGCCGCTGGTATTTGATCAATACAAGTACCTCAATCGGGGCTGGTTTGGGCAGACTCTCAATGGTCTTCGACTCTAACGGTGCCCTGAATATTCAGAATGGTTTGAACAATACCTCTGATGTAACGGCTGGTTTAGCCAAGAACCCGATCAATGGCGATGTCTATTATGTCGACCAACAGGGTACTTCGCCGAACTTCAGCGGCCGCCTGATTCGCTGGATTCCTTCTCTTGGGATTCAAGACGGGGCAAGCACGGGAGATCCCTTCCTGGTCAGAGGCAACCTCTCGGTCAATAATGGTCTGGGTCTGAGCTATAATTTTGGTGATAAACCCGCCCGACTGGTCTTTAATTCAACCATCAATGGAGCAACCAAAACAGCGACCCTCTATGCCGGGGCGGCTTACGATACAGTAGATGGTCAAGGCTCTCTCTCTGGCTTTTACCGGGTTCGCAACTTTGAAAGTGGCACCCCAGCGATAGACCATATTAAATTGATGCTGAATGCTGAAGAATTTGGTCTGAATGTCTCCTACCTGAACAATGGCGACTTTGTCTTTGAGCCGGATACAGATAATACTGCTGCGGCCAATAACCGCATGTTCCTGACCAATAACAACAAGCTCTATGTCACCACCGCACCTGTACCCGATACAGGCACGGCAGATGTAGCTATTCAGGAGTTGAGTCTCGCAGGGGTTGCCAATACACTGAAATCAGCGGGTGGCACAACAGCCAATCAGTTGGTGGGCTTGTCTATTGATGGGGAATGGGCTGCAGGAAGCCGTTCTCTGTTGGTGATTGCACGCTATCCTGCCCCGGATGCAAATATTGCCCGCCTCTATCGTCTGACTTACAGTTCAGCGGATTACTCCATCACCGGAGCAACTCTGCTGGCCAATGGGAATTTTGCTACAGCCAACTATGGCAGTGATATCCCACTGGTAGACATCACTGCAGCACACCTGCCCTAAGATTTACTTCAGGCCCCCCCCAACCGGGGGGGCCTGAACTTGCTGAGCTATGATGCTGAGCTATGAATTAGAAGATTATTGATGAAATTAAAGGACAACCCATGAAAGCAAATCATATTCTCTTTCTCGCTTCCACGCTGACTCTGGGGCTTGCGTTACCCGTTTTGGCTCAGGAAGCCACTGAGCCTGTTTCAGAGACTGCTGCGCCTTCTGAAACCCGTTTGAAGGCCAAGCATGAAGCAGATAAGGAAAATACCTACCAAGAACTGCTGAAAGAAAACGGGGGGGATCATGCGTCAGAACATTGGGCTTCTGAAGCGATTGAAAACCTGATTCAAAAATACTGCGGCATCATGGTGGGCTACCCCAACAATACTTTTCGGGGCCCGCAAGAGATGACCCGTTATGAAATGGCTGCTGCCCTGTATAAGCTGATGCAGTGCATGGAAGAACCCCTGAAAAATGTGGCGCAACAGGAACCCATAGATACCCGTCATTTGGCGACCAAAGATGAGCTTGCAAAATTGCAGGCTCTGCAAACCCTTTTAAACAAAGAACTGAAAGAAATCCAATTGGCTAAATTGCAGTCGCGGGTGGACGAACTTGAAAAAATTCAGGTCACAGGCAGTTTTGATATCCGTTACCGTGAACGTTTGGTTACGACCGATGGAACAGATCCCCAATCTCCTTTGTTTGCTGGTAAGAATACCAGTCCTGAAAATCGGGTTGAGTTGGATGGGACTGTGACCAAGCGTGATTCAGCTACAGAAAATACAAAAACATTTAATAATAATGTGAACCAGTTTGGGCGGGATGAATTTGGCATTCCCAATCTTTATCACAGCCCATCTGAAGCCAATATCACCCCCGATGATTTGGTTCCCTTTCGTTTTCGAACCCATTTACAGGTAGATGCCCATTGGAGCAAATGGATTCGCTCGCAAATGGTTTTGGATATCTTTGATTTGGCCCAGGCCAGTTCTGCATTGACCAAAACACCCTTGATAGTAAGTAATGGCGGCCATGATGTCAATGAAGGGCTTTATGATGGCAACCCCTTTGTTTTTCGAACAGCTCTGACCGAAGTGATGATCCCCGATTCTACCCATCGTCTGCGGGTGGGTTTAATGAATTTTCAGGACAATCTGAAAACAGGAACGAAATTTACCAGTTTGTTCAATCAAGGCAATTGGAATGGTCGCGGCTATGGTTTGGTTGGTTGGGGGGGCTCAGAAGTGGCGCTTTCAAACAATGGCGTATCAAATTATCTCAACAGCATTTACCGTTACTGGACCGGTGGCATTGATGTCAGTATGGTCGACCCCGACAGCATGGTTTATAATCAGGCCTCCTCGCCTGCTCTTTCCTATGATTCAGATTGGGGCTGGGGCAGCTTTATGGTGGGTATGAATGCTGGCTCAACCCAGACCAATCGCTTGTTGGCGGCTAATATAGGCGGAAATCTTTCTTCTGGCTCTCCTGTCAAAGGTTCAAATGCTAATTTTGAGGGTTCAGGAATTTATCCTGGCGCACAGTTGCAAGGCTTGGATACCAAAGAAGGTTCTGGGCGTAAGCTGGTGAGTAATCAACTGGCTTTGCCCTCTCAATATGGCGATGGTTATGGTGTGATGGGCCTTGAAACCCGCTTTTTTCAGGAAAGCTTTCCCGTGCGCCTGCAATTGGCTGCGATGCACTATTTCAATGACAGCTTGACAGATTTCTCTGGCGCAACCCGCAAAGAGGTTTCGGCTACCCTTGATTTGGGCTGGAATAAAAATTTTGGAATCACTTTACAGGCCAATAAATCTTTTATTGGCTATGATCGTCAAAGCATTGGCGTTTTCTTCAACAATATCAATGATTCTGACATTGATTTTCAATTGGGGGCAAATTTTGCGACCCGGGGTCTGTTTCAAATGGCAGATCTTTCAGCGGGTTCCTTTGGCGCGGCGTTTGCTTTCCCGCTTTGGCGGCCTGAAAAAGACAAACCCCAGCATATTCGTTTGATGCTGGCTGCTCGTCAGTCGATGGGCGATCGCTGGGGGATCTTGCCTGTGGGTTCTACAACTCCCAATCAACTCTGGAAAGAGTCAGGGGTGACTGTGGGAATTCCTTGGAAACATGTCTACAATACAAATCTAGATATGACGCTTCAATACAGCATGATGCTGGCTGATGCGATCTGGAGTTTACGTCAGCCTTTGGCCCACGATATCTCGATCATTACCCGCTATAATTTTTAAATATATACAGAAAAAAGCCCCTTGCTGCAGGGGGCTTTTTTTTGAGCGCTCAGAACTCAGTGCTTGTGAACATAGCTCAGTGGCTCGTTTTGAATGGTTTCCCAGTGTTTTTCAATCCAGTCACGGGTTTCGTCAATACCGGCCTGAAGTGAAATTTCTGGCTGCCAATTGAGTAAACTGCGCGAATCACTGTCATCAAGCCAGTAATGGGCATCCTGGCCCAGGCGTTCACCCACTGTTTCAACATGATCTTCCCAGCGCAAGCCTGCACTTTCCAAACTCATGCGCACAATATCTGCGACTGTTTCAGGGCCATTTTGGGTGAAATGCCAGGTGCGATGCTCGGGATAATTCAGGGTCTTCAGCAGACCTGCAATCACATCTTTGACATGGATGAAGGATTTCTTGGCGGTTCCCCCCCCATGCAGCTCAATTTTTTTACCCATTCGGGCGTAAATCAGGGTGCGGGGAATAATCTTAAAGAGTTGTTGGTGTTTGCCAAAAACATTGGTAGAGCGAATCAGGCTGACAGGGTAATTGAAGTTTTGGCGCAGGGTTTCAAGATACAAATCGGCTGCAAGTTTAGAGACTGCATAGGGAGTGCTGGGACGAAACTCATGGCTGTCAGCGCTTTGAGCCCCTTGACAAGAACCGAAAATCTCAGCTGAAGAGATGTGAATATGCCGTTTCAGCCAGGATTTGTCTTTAAGCCAATGGGCCAGCCGGGCCATGCTTTGGGTATTGGTGGCAAAATATTCAAGCGGTATTTGATGGCTGAGGGCCACTTCACTGAAGGCTGCCACCGTAAAAATCAAGGGGGGTTGCCACTTGTCCAAGAGCGTAAACAGACTGGCAGGATTGTGTAAATCATTCTGATGAAAAAAGAAATTATCTTTTTCAGGCAGATCTGCATAGGGTAAATAGAGGGGAGCGTATTCTCTTGAACGGCTGAGGCCATGCACCTCATATCCTGCTTGAAGCAGAGCGGCTACCAAATGGCTGCCTGTAAAACAATTGGATCCCAGTACGAGCGCGCGTTGCATAATGTCTTCCTCCAGGTTTGGGCTGAATTCAGCTTAACCGGCCATGACGGCGATCGTCCAGGAGGATCAGAATTTGTGAGGGGCGACCAGGCCTCGATCTTCGAGGTAGGTTTGAACGGTCCAATAGATTTCATCCCGCTCCGTGATTCCCAGTTTTTGGTTCACGGCATTTTGATGGAGATAGGCACGATCTTCAACGGGATCTCCCCATTCAATCCCTTTGACTTTGTTGTAAATCGTGCCAAAGAGCTTTTCAAAATTGGAAATGACAGGGGTGTCTTTGGAGTGAACCATTTCATGGATGATCACCGAGGCCTTTTCGGCATCGCGCATTTTCCAGAAACGATCATCGAGTACCATATCGCGAAAATGGAGATGGGCAGTGCCTTTTTCGCGGGCAACGGCGACCCAGGCTGCATAGATATCATGTTTGGCAAACAGGTCGTGAATGCCGTCATCAGCCAGGACAAAATCTGAATCATCCATTTTACGGAGTGCCTTGCCGATCTCAGGATCCACAGCCTCTACGATTTTAAAGGTAGGCTCAAGCGCAGCTTTGATCGAGGCTGGGCGGTTGGCCTTTGAAACTTGTGGAGTGGTATTGGCTTTGCCTGCCTCTTTGGGGTCAAAGGCGGAGAATAAATTCAAGGGCGCTTGGGGGACACGTGGATCGTGCTTGAGCTGGCGTTGGAGGGTGTCTTGAACCGTGGGGGCTTGTGCAGGAAGTGTTTTTGCCCGTTGAAGCGCAGGCGCTTGAGGTTTCGTGACTGTTTGAAGGGGTTGAACTGAAAAATTAATTGCGCCGACCATCCTAAAACTCCTTGATGAACCAAATGTATAAAGGTTATATCGTGGTTAATTCCTTAACTCTTTCTTTAATAGTTAAAGAAAGAGTTAAATTTTGGTTAATTAATGATTAATGTTGTCGCTGAGCACTGGACTGACCTGTGCTTTGGATTCGCCATGTGGCATAAAATGTTTTACACTGAGACTCAACTGAAGATTGTCTTTTGATTTGGAGGAGCTTATATGGCACTGAATTTTTTGAAATCCTCCCTCTGGAAAACAGCCCTGATCTCTTTGCTTTTTACCTCGCCGGTCTGGGCCGAAGCCGACTTGATTGCCGGTCCAATGGTGGGGCATACGGATACCCGGAGCAGCCAAATCTGGGTTCAAACCGATGAACCTGGAAAAGTTCAGATCGAGTATTGGCTAAAAGGCTCTTCTAAATTGATGCGAAGCCCAGAAATGCTGACTTCTGAACAGAGCTGGTATACAGCCCTTTTGCCGCTTTCGGGTCTGGAACCCAACCAAAACTACGAATACCGTCTGCTTTTAGATGGGGTGCCGATCAAGAAAGACTATTCCTTGCGTTTTCATACCCCAATCGAGTGGGCACCGGGTCAAACAGCACCTGATTTTGAAGTCATTACAGGTTCCTGCTATTACGTTAACGATGAATGGATGAAAATGCTGGGCATCGAATATGGTGGGCCTTTGCAGATTTTTACCACGATGGAAAAACATCCGGCAGACTTTATGCTCTGGTTGGGTGACAATATCTACCTGGCTCCTTTGGATGTCTCCAACCGCTGGCGCATGAATTCCCGCTATCGCAAACAGCGCTCCCAGACCTTGATTCAGCCTCTTTTAGGCAGAATGCCACAATATGCAATTTGGGATGACCATGATTTTGGCCCCAATAATTCGACGAAAAATTTTCCGCTGAAAGATGTTTCGCTTGAATTGTTCAAAGCCTATTGGGCCAATCCCCGCTATGGGCTATTAACTGAAAACGGCACCTGGTCGCGGTTTCGCTGGAATGATATAGACTTTTTTCTGACCGATGGTCGTTATTATCGCGATGCCTTAAAGGTGCCTGAAGATCAACGAAGGATGCTGGGCTCCGTTCAAATGGCCTGGCTCAAAAATGAATTGAAGGCCAGCCGCTCTCCCTTTAAGATGGTTGTGGTGGGTAGCCCTGTTTTTAACCCCTATTATGATGAAAGTTTTGCGATGTACCCGCTGGAGTATCAAGAATTGCTGGAGTTTATCCGCCAGGAAAAAATTGAAGGTGTTGTCTTTCTTTCAGGTGATCGGCATCACTCAGATTTGCATGTTTTGAAACTGCCCGGTGTGTATACCCTTTATAATTACACCAATTCTCCCCTGACCAGCTCTCCGACCAAAATCATGAACAGCCAGGAATTGAATGATCCTGAGCGCGTGCCTGGAACGCTTGTAAAAGAACGCAACTATGGGGTTTTAAAATTTTCGGGGCCCGCAGGCCAACGTGTTTTGACGCTCGAAACCCGAGATGGTTCAGGCAAACTCTTTTGGGCCCACGAGATTAAAGAAGAAGATCTGCGGTTTCAGCCAACTCCATGAGAGAGGCTTCGGATTTTGAGCGTTTCTTCAGTTTGGTAACTGGGGCCCGCAAAAATGAACGGCTGAAAACCATTGCCAGTTTTTTGGCGATGTTTCTTCTGCTTTTGTCCTATTATATGGTCAAGCCCCTTCGTAATTCTCAGTTTCTAAAAGAATTCAATACAGATTATTTGCCTTTTTTCTTTTTGTTTACTGCTTTCGTCTCTGTGATTGTCACCAAGATTTTCAATTCTTTTTACAATAAAATTGAAGTTTTTCGCCTGGTGGCCTATTCGTTTTTTGTCATGATGGCGTGTAAGCTTTGTTTTCATTTCTATTTGCCGGTGGGCGGTAAGACGGCCATTGTCCTGTTCTATATTTTTGCCTCGGTTTATTTTCTTTTGGCGACTGCGGTTCTCTGGGGCTGCATCAACTATATCTTTACCTCAGAAGAAGGTGAACGCTGCTACAGTTTTATTGCCATTGGCAGTATGATCGGGGGCCTGGTGGGTTCTGAGATTTCAGCTGTTTTTTCACGCGGAACGCTCAGAAGTTATGCTTTGGTCTTTTCTGCTTTGGTGATGGGCAGTGTTTTGCTGTTTTTACTCTTGGCAGTTAAATCCAACCGCTCCCCGCTGCGAAAAAAAACTGAGCGAAAAAACAAATCGGAGCCGCAAGCCGGATTCTTTTCAGACTTTCAGGAAATTTGGGCCAATCGCTATGTGCGTTCTTTGGCAGTGATGATGTACGCGATTGCAGCCTTTAATACCGTACTTGAGTTTCAAAGCCAGAAACTGATTGATCAGCATATGGCAACCCAGGCCTATCAACAGAATTTTCAATTCCTGGAAAAGGCTTTGATGCAGTCTGGCAAACAGGTTTCAAAGGAGACGGGGTTTGAATTCGTCTTTGGGCTGAAGGATCAGCCTGAAGCACAGCGACCTGCGCTCATTTCAGCTTTTGTACAAAGCCACGATCTGAATTTGAAACCGGATCTGCTGTTTAAAACCTATCTAAGTTACCAGGATAAATTGGAAGCTCAAACCCGCGAAGTTTTCTCAAAAATATATTTGTTTCAAAATATTTTAGGCATTGCTCTGCTCTTTTTCGTTTCCCGTTGGCTCTTTCAACGGATGGGCGTACGTTTCACGGTTATGATTCTGCCCAGTTTTTATACGGTGGTGATTTTGGCTTTGTTTTTTCCGATCAATCTCTTGATGATTGAATCGTTTTTGGTAATTGGATATGGCTTGAATTATTCTTTAAATCGCGCGACCCGCGAACTCTTATTTACAAAAACCAGCGATTCCACCATTTTCCGACTTAAACCCATGATAGATGGGCCTGTTCGTCGCCTGGGAGATGTGACCATGGCACTTCTTAAACTGGCACTTACGGTTTTCTTTGTTCAATTCTTACATTTACCCAGTGTGCGGGCTGATCAGATTTTTTTCGTGACCAGCCTCGCGATTTTGGGTTTTTGGATCTACTCTGTCTGGTATGTCGGTGGACGCTATGACCAACTCAAACGTGAAAGCGCCGCCGGTTTGAACACAGAAAGCGAAGCCGATTAAGACCCCTGTTGACCGCTCATCATGGGCTTGAAGGGGCCATATTTGTGCTGCTCAGCAGGGAAATTACCAGGCCAGGGTGCAAATGCTGCATCGACCGGTTTTTTGCTGCGATCGGGGAAATCATTTTCCAGGCCCGATTTCTGAGGACGTTCCAGGCTGTTGATATAGGCAGCCAGGTCAAAGGCCTCTTCGTTGGTTAAATTGGGGGTGCCAAAGGGCATATTGGCTTTGATATATTTGGCTGCTGTGATCACGCGTCCCATGCCCGCCCCATTGTTAAAGCTGTCCTTGCCCCACAATGCCGGATAAAGATAGCCTTCTTCAGGTTTGCTGGCATTGGTTGGCAATCCAGCGCCTGTGGGTTGATGGCACATGGCACACTTCGCAGTGTATAGCGCCTTGCCCTTTTCTGGGCTGGCAGCACGCTCGAGAAGTTCAATATCTGGTAAACCTTGGCCTTCGATTTTGGCCCCTTTGGGAATATCCTGGCTTAACCATTGCATATAGGCCAGGATGGCTTTCATTTCTTTGCTGTCTTCGGCCAGGGCTTTGCCATTCAGACTGCGTTCAAAACAACCATTGATACGTTCCGAGAGTTTGATCTCACGGTTTTCACGGCCCCGGTAACGGGGGTAACGCGCTGTGATTCCCACAAAGCCAAGTGCATTGGCCTGTTTGCCGGCATTTAGGTGGCAACTTTTACAGGATAAATGGTTCCCTGCAATGCGTTTGCTGGGATCCGCCATTTCTGGGCCCAGGTATTTTGCGGTATGGGTGATAATTTCTTCTCCCCACTTGATTTCTTCTCCAGCTGAACCTTCAGGCAAGGCTGCGGGCAGTTTCCAGGGAAGCGCTTGGCTGGTTGTGGGGGCTTGTTTTTCTTTTTGTGTGGTTGAATTTTTGGTCTCTGCCTGTTTTGTTTCTTCTTTGGGGGCGCAGGCCACCAGACTTAAAAACAGGGTGAGACTGATGATCGGTAGGGACTTCGGGATCATTGCCATTTGAAACATAACTTACTCTCCTCCATGTACATCTTTCGCATAATCAGGGGGCGCAAAGAACAAAAAGAGCATCAAAATATGATCGGCGGTCCAGGTGTTGTCATTGCCCTTACGCCAGCGCTGCATATAGCCCATGTCCATTTGCAAGGAACGATCGAACACATGACGAACCCCCAGAATGCTACGATTTTGGTTAAACCCTTGCGGGTACTCGATAAACACCTCGTTGGCAAGGTAGGGAATCCACGCTTCAGAGAACCCTGTCCAATTTAAACGCAACAGATTGCGTACGCGCCAGTTGGAGCGGGTGGGGAAATAGCGGTATTCAATCCGGGTGCGATCAATCCATTTCAATTCAGGCATGAATTTGCCCCGAAAAACCGGCTCAATATTGAATCGGTATTCCTGGGTGCTCTTTCCGCCAGGTATGCCTACATAAATAATATCTCCCAAAAGCCCCAGCGAAAAGCCAGGGGTAAAATCCCATTGCGGACCCAGACTGAATCTGAGAATTCCCAGCCCGCCATCAAAGCGTGGGGCCAACTGAGAGACAGTAAAGGTATCAAAGCGAGAGGGCAACCAAATATTTTCTTTTTGTAAAGGAATACGTACATCGACTGCATTCCAAAGCTCTGTATCAGCATTTGCTGGCAAGTTCAGGGTTGTAAGCATGAAGATTGAAATTATGAGCGTTTTGAGAAAATCCATGGTTTAAATCCTAATTTACTATACCCTGTATAGTATATTAATTCGGGGGATTTTGCAAGTCTTCCTGTTGAAATTGTAGATAACCTAAAATTTACCGCTACTTAATTAAATGTTGCAATAAAGATAAGAATATTTCACCATTTCTTCACGATATAGAAGATATAAATCAAAATTAATTCGTAGAGAGTGAGACTTTAAAAATGGGAAATATTTCTTCCACAAATAATCAACCCTTGGTGAATACCCAGAATCTGCAAAAACCAGCAGCAGCGAAGCCTGAACTGGGCAAAACCACCTTAGAAAAATTCGGAGAAACCAAACTTGGTACTTTTTACAAAGACAGCCCCGTACTTTCTGGGGTCGCAACCGGCATCACCGCCTTGGGTGTGGTGGGCTTGGGTCTGAAAAATCATGGACTGGGTGAATTGCTTTTCAGCCGGGGAACTGGCGGTATTCTGGCCGGAGGTACTGGCGCGGTTCTACTCGAAGACGGCATTAAAGACATCCGTGAAGGAAGTGAGCTGAAAGGCAGTATTAAAGCCGGCGTGGGTGGTATTGGGGTGCTCGGCGGAGCTGAACTTTTGACCAAAGTTCCTGTCTTGAGCAAACCTGTTGAAGTGGTATTTAAAAATGGCTATGCCACAGGTGGTACGGCTTTGGCTGCTGGAGCTGCTTATATGATTAAAGACGGCGTAGAAGATCTCGCCAATGGCGACAAATTAGCGGGTGGTCTGAAGACGGCTGCTGGTGTCGCTGGTGGACTGGGTGCAACTGAACTGGTGGGCCGTCAATTTGGAAAAAGCCTTATCATTGAGCCCTTGGTCAAACTTTCCTCAACCAAGGCTGCTCAAGGTTCTGGAGCGGTTCTCGGTGGAGCAGCCGCAGCAGGCCTGGTCACTGATGGTGCCCAGCGTCTGGCTGAAAATGGTTCTTTCTTAAACGATGCTGCGGGTCTGGCTGAAGTCGCTGGTGGCGCA
The DNA here is from genome assembly GCA_002783405.1 of bacterium (Candidatus Blackallbacteria) CG13_big_fil_rev_8_21_14_2_50_49_14. Lineage (NCBI taxonomy): Bacteria > Candidatus Blackallbacteria > bacterium (Candidatus Blackallbacteria) CG13_big_fil_rev_8_21_14_2_50_49_14. The sequence continues at coordinate 98,752 of PFGG01000064.1, forward strand.
CTCTTGGCCACAGGCAGTACCAGTCTGGCTGGACACGCTTTGGGTTCTGAAGCCCTGAAAACTGTGATGCCCAAAACTGCCAAACAACTCGGTGGCGCAGCCTTGGTTGGCACCTCTTATGTACTGGGCAAAGAAGCCGTTAAAAACCTAAGTAAAAATGGTGTGACCTATTTGGGCACTGCCGCTGCCACGGGCGCTGCCCTCTCTGCACTGGGTGCAGCTGAAACCTTTGGCGTCAACCGGGCGTTTAGCAAAGGCGGCCAATTTGCTGCCGCCGCAGGCGTTGGCGTCGCTTCAGGCTTGCTCGCCAAAAGCGCAATTGAAGACTTGAGTGATGGCAAACTGCACGAAGGCGCGCTGAAAGGTTTTGGCGCAGTCGTGGGCGGTGGCGCAGCTTTGGCTCTGGCCGATGTTCCAGGTGTTCGCCAAGTGGGTGAAAAAGTGCTCAAGGGCGCATGGGAAGGCGTCATTGCTCCAGTAGGTGAGTTTGCAGTAAAGAATCCCTTGGTGGCAATTCCCTTGGCTGTAGGGGGTGCATATGCCGTCTACAAGCTGACCGACAAAGGTGGCAAAGCAGAGCAGGCTGAAGCTCCTCAAGCCGAAGCCAAGCCCGCCACTGAAAAATAAAGCTTGAAATCGCAGGCCCCGTTTGTAGAAATACGAACGGGGCCTTTTGCTGAAAGGGGTTTTTCTGCCTGGATTTCAGGCTGAAGCCTGTGCTATTCTGGACTTGTGACAGTCGCATCATCTCAAGCAACGATTGCAAGCCAAGCCTGGGGGCAAAAGAAGTGAAACTGGTCTTTTATTACCCTTGTGAATTTGCCCATGCCCACGCCACGATCCATGGGCCGATGGGACTGACCTATATCGCAGCGCATCTTCAAAAAGAACTGGGTGTTGAAGACATCAAGATAGAAGTGGATATTGACAGGGTCATTGCACACAAGCCTGATCTGGTCGGTGTTTCATCTTATACCCAAACCTATCCCAAAGCCTTGGCCGGAGCTTGGCGGGTCAAAAAAGAATTGGGGGTTCCTGTGATCTTGGGGGGGCCCCATATGAACGCCATGCCTGAACTTTTTCCTGAAAAGGGCCCCTTTGATCTGGGAGCCTATGGCGAAGGTGAGCATACCTCGGTTGAATTGGTGCGGCGTTTTCTGCAGGATCGTTGGGAACCCACGCAATTTAAAGATATTCCTGGCCTGGTGTTTTATGATGAGACCCATCAATTGGTGAAAACACCCCGCGCAGCAGATATTGAAGATCTCGACAGCCTCTGCCTGCCGCGACGGGAATTGCTTGAGGCCTGGTTTCCCAATCATGGCAAAATAGGGCAATGGCGTCAGGGGCTTTATACCTCTCGGGATTGCCCGTTTCGTTGCCGCTTCTGTATTCACAGCGTGATTCAGGGCATGCCCCGTTACCACAGTGTAGAACGGGTGATCAGTGAATTGGAGCAGATTATTCGCGAGTACCCACAGCAAAAAATCGTCACCATTTATGACGATATTTTCGTGGTTTCAAAAAAACGACTGATCGAATTGGTTGAAGGGATTCGGGCGGCGGGTATTCACAAGCGCTTGGGTTTTGTTGCCATGATCAAAACCAGTACCTTTAATGCAGAAATTGCCTTCTTGCTGAAGGATATGAATGTCAAACTGATTTCTTTTGGCTTTGAAACGGGCAGTGCCGAAGTACTTAAGTATCTGAAGGGCCGGGGGGCCCGTCTCAGCCAGCACCAGGAAGCGCTTGATATCTGCCGCAATCTGAATTTAAGAACCACTGGCTATTTTATTATGGGCAGCCCGATTGAAAGCTCCCAGGACTTGGCTAAAACCTATTGGTTTATTCGCCACAATATTCTGCAATTGCATACCGCAGGTATGTTTTGCCTGATCCCTTTTCCGGGCACCCGTTTTTGGGAAGATTACCGTGAAGTGACGGGCCATACCCCGGATACCTTGGGGTGGGAAGTCTTTGACCATAAATTTATGGATTGGGATGAGGGCTACCCCTTCTTTATTAACCAGCACTATACCCCCGAGTTTTTGAATTCAGCTTACCGTCAGTTTGCCAAACTGAGGCCTCGTTTGGCCTCAGCTCCGCATTGGGAACGAGAAGAAGAACGCGTGATGGGGTATAAACGCGCGTTGTATCAATATCTTCAGCCGGTTTTGGCAGCGAATCAAAGTTTGCTTGAAGTTGCCCCTTTTGCCAATTCATATTTTGAATGGAGTATGTTTGATACGGATCAGGTCAAACTCTTTGCTTTGAATGATCCTGAATCTCTGCTTCCAGAAGTGCCTGGAGCCGCGCTTTATTTTAATCATTGTCTCGAGCTGAAGCCTGATCCCCTCTCATTTTTGCGTGAGGTTTTGAGCCAGCATCCCTCACAAGCCCCAGTCTATCTCAGTTTTTACAATGCTCTGTTTTTGCCCTTGCTGCAGCGTTTGCTTTCGGGTGAAACCCCTGAAGGTTTTTTTGAGCCCCCTTATTGGCTCAATCCAGCCAAGCTTTTTAGTTTAGCCCAAATGCAAAACCTGCTTCGCGCTGCGGGGCTGGAAATTCTTGAGGTTTATCGCAATCCCCAACCTGTTGAAAATCAATCTGAGTTTTCACGTTTGGTTCCTCCGCTATTGGAACAAATGGCGCACCCTGATTTGGCCCGCGAGTTCAAGATCTACAGCTATTTTCTGATTTTAAAGCGGGTGGGCATGAGCTTATCTTTAGCCTAAGCAAATTATCCCCAGTCTAAACTGATTAAAGAAAATTCAAACTCTGTTCAAGAAATGACTAAACCCTGCAAGCTTTGGTCATGCTGGCGCTATAACCTTCTTATCAAAAGCGTAATTGAGGTAGAGAAAAATGACTGAGATTAAAATCGGAAATGCAAGTTTAAGCGTTGAAGGCATTCGCCCCCTGAAAAAAGATGTTCAAGTCGATGAAAAACTGAAAAATCAATTGGCCAAAGATGGCTTTGATTCCATTATCTTCAAAAAAGGCGACGAACTTTTCATTGCCTATCAAAAAAATATGAAGCTCGATGATTTGAAATTGAATCTGGATGTCAACACCTTTGATGTCAATTCTGCCTATGATGCAGGCCAACTGTCTGTAGACGGCGATGCCGTTCAGGTTTTGCATGTCGATGATGAAAACAGAGATTCTTTCTGGGTTGCACCCTATAAAACCGCAGCCAGCGGTGTGAAGAGCCTGATCAACCATCCCTTTGGTAAATCTGCCATTCTGGGTTTTGTCGGGGGTGTGGTGACTTCAGTGGCGGGTCAGCATCTCAATATTGAAAAAAGTTACAAAACAAATTACAATGGTGCTCCAGTGAATCCCTCTCAGTACCGTATCTTTATGGGTACCTTGCTGGGGACTGCCGGTGGTGCAGTAGCGGGTGGTCTGAAAGCCGGTGCAGAACACAATGAACCTAAATTCTGGGATACGGGTGCTGGGATTGGCACTGCTGCCGTCGGTTATGGCGCTGGTGCCTTGGCGGGTTGGGGTGGAAATGCCCTGGTCAATGTGGCCAAAGAAAATCCCAAAGTAACGGCAATGGCCGTAGGGGTTGCTGCTGTTGTGATTGGCACAGGTATTGCCTTGGATGCCATGTCAGACAACAACAAACCTGCTACCTACCGCGTGATCAATCAAATCTCTCAAAAATAGTTTTTAGTTTCCACTCTCTCATTACGCTGCCCGTGGTTTTTACCACGGGCTTTTTGTTTTGAGCTTTAATGAATCCAATGGTGGATCTGGCCGAGAAAAGAACGGCCATCGCCATTTTTGATCCCTTTCTGAGCTGAACGCAAAACCTGACGCAGGGCCTGGCGAACATCGCCCCGCCCAAAATCACGCAGACTGAGTTCCAGCCGCAAGACGGCTTGAAGGGTGCCTGCCAAACCCGATTGCGGGGGTTCGGGTTTAAGCGAAAGCACTTCGAGGGCTGTGACCGCATCTTGATCCCGCAGGCCATGGTTGCTCATATGATCCTGCAATGCGAGTATAAATTCGATGCTGGTGACCAAGCCCTGCAGGGCTTCTTGCGAAGCGGGTTTTTGTTCTAAATAGAGGTTCTCAAGCGGCAATAAACCATAACGTAAATTATCAGGGCAAACCACTTGATCCGCGAGTAAGCCTGTGCCCTCTTGGCTGAGCAGACCCATGGCATAGGATTGACTGGCTTTTGCAGGGGGGGAGAAGAGACCTTTTTCAGTCAGGGTATTGAGTAAAGCTGAATCTGACATGCTTGATTCGAATTTCCTTTTTAAGTTTCTAGCGGTTTAAATTGGTAGCCAATGCTGCGCAGGGTCAAAAATTGACGGCTGAATTCAGGGGCGTGTTTCTGGATTTTTGTACGAATATGACTCATGTGTGAATCCACAACACGGTCATTTACATCCAAACTCTCACTCCAGACTCTGTCGAGAATCTGTTGCCGCGAAAATACCTGTTTGGGGTGTCTGAGTAGAAGTTCAAGTAAATCGAATTCTTTTTGGGTCAGATCAATTTCGTGCTCATGAACTTTTACCTCGCGGCTGATGGCGTTCAAACTGATTGGGCCAGAGATCAGAAGATCCTGTTCGCTGACTTTGGGAGTGGAAGGGGTGGGGGGATCTATTTGTCGGTTCAGCACTTTTTTAACTCTTGCAATCAACTCTCTGGCACGAAAAGGTTTTGCGATATAGTCTTCTGCCCCCAATTCCAAACCCAAGACCACATCCATTTCTTCATTCCTGGCGGAGAGAAAAATAATCGGAAGCTGAGGGTGTTCTTTTCGGATCAATTGCGAGAGATCCAAACCATTGATATCGGGCAGGTTGATATCTGAGAGAATCAAATCAAAAGGGCCTGAACTGGAGAGAAGAGCGAGGGCTTCCTGGCCTGTTTGTGCAATTTTAATTTTGTGGGCAATAAATCCCAAGGTGTCTGAAATGACGGGGCCAAGGCTGGTATCATCTTCAATAACGAGAATGGAGTACTGAGGAATCATGTTCTTTGCTGAGATTTTCTACACCTTGAATTGATTCCTCTATTGTAACAGATTCATCCTGAGGTATTTTTTGAATTGAAGTCACAGGGCCAAGCAGGAAACCTTTTCAGTGGGGATCCTGTCTCAAGATCAAGCTGAGCGTTTGTGCTTGCGTTTTGGCGCTCTGAATGTTGACCGTTAACGTGTTCTTTAATTCAAGCAATTGCATGATTTCTTGGCTTGAAAAACTGAGTTTCTGTTGATTCAAGCCTGTTTGAGACTTTATGTTTAAGGTGTTTAGGCTTTGGGGCGTTTGAACTGCAAAGCGAATGGATTCTTGGGGGGCTTGTTGATAAATCAATTCAAGCGTTCTGGTCTTGGGGGTGACAGAGCCTTGTGTTTCAGCATCAAGAATTCTGATTCTCTGCTGAATGGCTTTCAAACCTGATTTTTCATGTCCTTGAAGATCGAGCAGCCCCAGATGGTGATTGTTGGATTCTTGTTGGAGCACAGAGGTACCTTTGAGATTCAGGGGATAGTCGTACAAACACCAAACCATGGAGCCTGCCAATTGGGCCCGTTCAGCCTGCGCTAAAATTGAATTGTAATAATTGAACTGATGCGCTTCAGGATGTGGATCCCGGGGGTTGTTTGCCCAAGTATGGTAGCCGAATTCGCCCAAAACCAGTTTTTGATTTGGAAAACGCCATTGAAGTGCTTTGACGGTTTGGCTGAAAGCTTCTTCACGGCCATAATAGTGGAAAGTAAGATAGTCGAGTTCACGCGCTTCTTCGCCGATCTGATTGGAGTCTGCATAGGAGGCAGTAATGGGTTGCGGAACCAGATTTTGCAGGGTTTGGTGCATGGTTTGAATCCATTGTTTTACGGTTTCTCTGCCCGCGTGTGGATAATCCAAATCACTTTCATTTTTCAAATCCCAGGCCAAAATGGCGGGGTGTTGGCCCAGATTTTGGCTCAAAGCGATTAAATGCGCTTGGGCTTGGGCATAGTGTTCTGGGGCATAATCGCTGTATTGATCAAAAAGGGTGATCACCACTTTCAGATTGAGTGATTCTGCCTGATTGAGAAAGTTAGACAATTTGTTGAGCATGGCTGCTTGTGGTTTATCTTTGCCGAAAATATCATAAAAAACAAAAATCCGAACAGTATTGAAACCAAGATTTGAAATTTTTGCTAAATCGCGATGCACTGTGGATTCAGAATATTCAAGCCAGAATTTTTCCCAAGGTGCTGCTTGGGGATAGTAATTGATGCCTTTGATTTGATTCAGGCTCAGTTGCCGGTTTTCATGGAGCGGCATGGCAATGGCAGAGGCTGGCAGCATTTGGGTTGAAAACAGAAGCGGAGGCTTTGTCTGGCAGGCACTCAGGGCCAACATACCCAGCAAGCTAGAGAGAAATATACTGTCACTGTGACCCATAAATTTACAAACCCAATGGATGATTAGATTGTGAGAGTGGCATTTGAGTCTGTACATGGTCTTTGCCTTGCCTTTCTCTTTCTGAAAAAAGCATACAAAACGAAGGTGTGATTATTTCGCGCTCAATGTGAAAACTATGTCAGAAATGTGTTTTTGTAAAAAATAAAAAACCAAGAAAGAAATTAAGGAGGGGCCCACAGGCGTTAGGCCTTTTGTGCTCAGGCCTGTTCCAGGTACTGATCCAGCATGGCGAGACTTTCGCGCATTTTATCGCGTGTGCGGGCCAGGGTTTCGAGTTCGAATTGGTCAATATTTTCTTCGAGCATGCGCAATTGGTGCAAAAGTGAGCCCGGAACCCCTTTGATCAGGTTCTCGCGGTAGCTCGGATTTTTGTGTTTTTGAACCACGCGTCCCAATTCCCGTGTGGTCATGTCGATGACATTTTTGTATTCATTTTCATGCACCGGATACCGCTTGGCCAGAATATCTTTGCGTTCTTCCTGATCGAGTTGGGCGATCATCATCATTTTGGTGGTGCCCAAGGGTTCAAGGGTTTTAATTTCATCGGGCGACATATACGCGATGCGTTTGAGCCGGGTTAAATACGAATACTCAAGTTCATTGAAATAATTCAGGGCATAATCTTTAAAACTGCGGTAACCCAAGGCCAGGTAGAGCTTTTTTTCTTCAAGATAACGCAAATAAAAAGCGACCAGGGTGTTTTTCTTGACAAGATCCTGGGCCATGGAGCGAATTTCAAACGAAAGCCCCAAGGCATCACGCTGCTTCTTTTCGAGAAAATGCCCAAACAGGGTACGGGCCTGTTCTGGAATATCCACTCTTTGAAGCGTGGGCAAAGCCTGGGCGATCAGGCTTCTGTGGCGATCGAGAATTTCAGGAATGCGTTTTTTGACCTCGCGATAGGAATACAGCGAGATCGGGCGATCAGGCATGGCCAAACTGCCGGCTTCAATAAAGCTCAATTGTGTGGGTTCTTCAAGCGGAAGGGGTTCTGCACTCATGCAAATATTGTAACAAATGCCAGGATCTGCGCATAGTGTCTGTTTTGTCTGTATTAAAAATCAAGTGGAACGCTGATAGGTTCCGATCAGTTCTGTGTTGCCGAGTAAAACAGGTTGCATAGCCTGTTCCACTTGGGCGGCAGGGATTCCCGCTGCCAATTTAAGCGGGCGTGAAAGGGCGTATAGCTTGAAGAAATAACGGTGATTCTGGCCTTTGGGGGGAAAAGGGCCGTCGTAGCCCAGGGTGCGGTAGCTGTTGACGCCCTGGTTTGTGCCACTCATGGAGCGCAGGCGAGGAAAGCGTTCGGGCAATTCAGCCCATTGCACGGGGATATTGTAAAGTACCCAATGAATCCAAGTGCCACCTGGGGCATCGGGATCTGAGCAGATCAAGGCCAGGTGGGTGGTTCCTGCCGGTGGGTTTTTCCAGCGCAAAGGGGGTGAGAGATTTGCGCCCTCGCGTGTATAGTCAATGGGGAGTGGGGCTCCTGAGACAAAGGCTGGAGATTCAAGTAAAAAGGCTTGCATAGGGGTATTTTAGCATAGCTGTTCTGGGGGCGATTGCCTGCTGGATTGCGTTTATAAAAAAATTTCCATCCATTCAATTTTTTCCAGTGGTTTGAATTTTTCGTTGCGTATGATGAGTAAGACAGGCCGGAAAGGCTGTTTCGATCAATTCAGAAAAGAGCGTTTTGAACATGGCTAAATTGAATCCTGCGACTGAAACCCTGAGCACATCTTCACAGGCAGCCCATCTGCAAGTGGAACAACTCTTTGTTTTGGGGCATCAACTGCTTGAAATGGGAGCCTATTCGCTGGCCCGTGAGTATTTACAAGCCCTGAAAATTCAGCAACCGCAGCAGGGCCGTGTCGAATCACTCTTGGAAGAAGCGATTCGGCGTGAATCCATGGTGCATGCGCAAGCTGAAAGAACCTGCCCGAGTTTTGAGTGTTAAACGGCTGAATTTCTTTTGCTGATTTTGCAAGTCTTTGGCTTGGTCTGCTTGAAAAGGCCTTGTATACTATAAACAATCAGCAATTTATTCAGGTTATCTGCCCATGAATTCCAGAATCCGTCTTCTGACCTGCTTGGCCTTTGTTTTAGCAGGTTGCAGTACTGCTTCACCGCCTCTGACCCCGCCGCTTTCACAGGCTCCCGCAGCCCTCACGGCTCAGCGTGAAGCGATTTCAGCGATTGTGGGCGATGCTCCCAATTTTGCCGCCAGTTCCAATGGCGACTTCTTAACCGTTGTTTCAGGGCCCGATGGCCGTGGCGCAAAAGCAGGCGCTTTGGTGGAACTGTATTGGCCCAATCTGGGCGAGGATCATCTCTGGGATGCCTATAGCGGCGTGCGCTATAACGGAAAATTTTATTGGCTGCATCAGTTCAAGCTCGAAAAGCAATGGGTAGAGCCCGATAGCGATATTGTGGTCAGTCGTTTTCTCAGCCCCGATGGTAAATTGCAGGCCGAAAGCCGGGATTTGGTGCTGCGTGACCAGCCTGTGCATACCCGCAATTTGACCCTGAGGAATCTTTCAGGTCAAGCACTTGAAGACCTCTCCGTTTATTTTTATGAGTTTTTAACGGCCAATCTTTTGCCCCAGGGCGATCATCTTGCGTTTTTACCTGCTTCGGGCAGTCTGCATCATTATGACCAAAACAGCCATTTCGCGATCGGCCTGGAAAAAGCCCCTGCTCAGTTTCAGTGTGGGGGTGTGCAGAATCTTCTGACCCGCGCGAAAGATGCCCGTCAAGATGCACAAGATGGCAAACTGACAGGGAACTCCCAAGTCTCGGCCTATGTGGGCTTGGGCGTGAATGGAACTCTGGCGACGGCTCCTGTGCGTCTCGAGGCTGGACAAAGCTTAAGCGAACGCAGTTTTATCACGGCTGGAAACTCGGTAGAAGCAGCGCAAGAGGCCCTGCAAAGAGCGCGGCAAACGCCTTGGCCGGCCATGGTTCAGCAAAATCAGGTTTTCTGGCGGGATTATCTAGCCAAAACCCGCATGCCCGCCCATCTCAGTGTTGAAGAGCAAGCGGTTTATCGCCGTGCCCTGATTGTGCTGCAACAAAATTCAGCCCGGACAGGCGCTCATATCGCCGCTCCCACCAGCACCAGTCCTCCCTACCGTTTTTCCTGGCCACGGGATGGCAGTTTTATTGCCTTGACACAGTTGCAAACCGGGCACCCGGAAGAAACCCGCCGGTTTCTTGAATTCATGGCCAAGGCGCAAAAAAGCAATGGGGGCTGGGCGATCAATTACCGAACCGATGGTCGTCCCTGGTATGATTTTGGCGATCGCCAAAATGAGCACGATGAAGTGGGAACCATCCCCTGGATGATGGTGGAATATGCCCGCCAGACAGGTGAGTGGGCCTGGCTTCAGACCCAATGGCCTGTGATTCAGAAAGCCTGTGAGTTTTTGCTGCGTTTTCAAGACAGCCGCACGGGTTTGATTGGCCCCACACGCGATTTGTGGGAATTGTCGACCTCTGATTCCTGGACCTATAGCAATGCCGCTGTTTTTGCCGGTTTCAAAGCCGGAGCAGAGGCTGCCCGTCGCAGGGGCGAAAATGCAGCAGCACAGCGCTATGAGGCTGCTGCTGAGCGGGTCAAACAGGGAATTTATCAGTATCTTTGGGTGGAGCAGGGCGGTTATTATGGCCGGGGGTATCACCTCGACAGCCGCCGTCAGGATCTCAAAGTAGAAGCTGCCAATCTGGCCTTGGTCTGGCCTTTTGGGGTTTTTGAGGCCCAGGACGTGCGCATGCAGAAAATGGCTGAAAAAATTATGACCGATTTATCCTCTGCGCAGGGGGGGATCCGGCGCTATACCGGCGATCGCTATTACGATGGTCAGCCCTGGCCCGTGACCACTTCCTGGATGGCAATTTATTATGCGCGTTTGGGCAAACCCGAACTGGCGCGTAAGCTTCAAGCTGTCAATACCCGGTATGCACAAATGACAGGTTCCCTGCAATTGGGGGAACAATACGATGAGAAATTACAGCGCTGGGTTTCTGCCACGCCTTTAACCTGGAGTGAAGCCAAGTATATTCTCTCGGCCCTGGCGCTTGAAAATCCAGCCGGACTGAAACCCTGACAGGAGCAAATCGATGATTATTCGCAATGTATTAGGCACCAATCTTGAACCCTGTTGCATGAATCCCATGACGGGTTTTTACCGAGATGGTTTTTGCCAGACCGGCTCAGAAGATATGGGCAGTCACGTGATTTGTGTAGAAATGAGTGAAGAATTTCTTGCCTTTTCTCAATCACGGGGCAATGATTTGAGTACCCCCGCTCCGGCTTTTCAATTTCCGGGGCTTAAGGCGGGGGATCGTTGGTGCCTCTGTGCCCTGCGTTGGCGTGAAGCGCTGGAAGCTGGTTTTGCGCCCAAGGTTGTCTTGGAATCGACCCATGAATCGGCACTGGAATATGTCAGCCTGGATGAGTTAAAAGCCTATGCCGTGCCGCGGCATGAAAAGTCTCAGCCCTAAGCCGGGCTTACCACTGAACGTGATCACCTTTTGAGGTGAAACGTTTGACGCTTGAATCCTGACCGGTATAACCGACATTAAAATGCTCACCTGCTTCATCTGGGAAAAACTGGATTTGAAAGGGGCCTTCTTTTAAGACCTGTCCATTTTCACGATCAAAGATTGCAAAATCGCCATTGGGAAGATCCACGCGCACGTGATGTTCTGGCGTAAAGCTGATTTGACTGGGTTTTTCACCTTGGATATGAAAAAATACGTTTGGAAATTTTCCGGGCGAGGGGATATTAAAGTTCATATCCGTAAAATTCAAAGTATCGCGTTTGCCCTCGTGCTGACGCAGCATGATCGCCAAACCCTGGTCTGAGAGCAAATAGTAATAATTGCCTTCTTCCATTTTGACATGGGTAATTTGCACGCCAAAGGCATTGCGTGAATAGGTATAGTTCTCACGTTGTACCACTTCAATCGGGGGCAATTCAGGTTCAGCCTTTGAGAAAACCGCCGCCAAAGCCGGAATTGAACCTGTCTTTGCTGATTGCTTGAGCTGATCCTGGGGGGCCGCCTGAGAGGGGGCAAGGGGCTGAGGGGCAAGGGGACGGACGGTTTGGGTCTGCAGCGCAGAAATGGGAGCGCTTCTCAAGGCTTGAATCTGCATAAAATAACCTCAGCTTTGCGATATCTTAATCCTATTTTAACTTATCGTTCAAGAGAGGTTTTTCTTGCTTGTTTATGCAAAATCTATTCAGGTTTTAGGTTTCACCGCGTAAGCGTTCACCAATTTGGCGATGAATTTCCTGGTGAAGGCGGAAATTGGCCTCGCGCTTGGTCTGGATTTCGATCAGGGTATGTTGTCGCGTTTCAACAGCGGTTAAATAAGCGGTCTTGAAATCTTCAAGGGTCTGAGGCTGTACATAGTTCAAGCCAAACATTTCAGCGGCCCCTTTGAACTGAAAGCCGTGGGGGGTTCCAAAATGGCTTTCAAAAACATCCTCTGCCTGGGCAATCGGTAAAAAGGAGAAAATGCCACCGCCATCGTTGTTGATCACGATCAGAATCAAGGGCTCTTGGGCTGTCTTGACCAGGCTGAGGGCATTGAGATCATGCAAAAGTGCGAGATCTCCCAGCAAAAGCGTGGTGAGGGCTTGGTTGCCTTCTCCCAGACCGAGGGCTGTCGCCAGATTGCCATCAATACCACTGGCGCCCCGGTTGCCAAAGATGCAGGCTTGGGCAGGCATGGCAGAAGCGAACATATCGAAGTCCCGAATGGGCATGCTGTTTCCAATCATTAAAGCCGAATGGGAGGGCAAAATCTGTGAAAGCTGGCGTACCAAGGCGGGTTCGCTGAGCATATTGTTTTGATCCAAATGCTCGCTTAAAACCATTTCAGCTGCTGCTGAACGGTTTTGTAAGGTTTTGACCCAAATCCGGTTGATACTGGGTTCCAGTTGTTTTGCAAGTGCCTCACAAAAACTTGGCAAATCCGCAATTAGGCGTTGGCTGATTTGGTGCAAACTGTCGTTTCGTTCAGAATGGTTGCAGACACGGAGATATTCTTCCTGGCGGTAAGATGAAATATATTCATTCAGTCGGGCTGAAGTCATTTCACCGCCCAGGTGCAGAATGACCTCTGGGCGGCATAGGTTTTGAAATTCTGGGTGCACCAGCAGGGGGTCAAAATGATTGACTTTTTCAGTTACGCGTGGGTTGTGTGCCAAGCCTGAAAGTATGTCCGCAAAGACAGGCCAGCCCAAGGTTTGAGAGAATTGAAGGATGGCTTCTTTTTCCTGATTGTTTTTGAGGCGACCCACCAATAAGAGCCCTGTCCGGGCGGGGTTTAATTTCTCAGCTAATTTTTCTAATTCGGCCGGATTTAAATGTAAATGCCCCCCCTGGTACTGGGTATAGGGGAAAGTACCTTGGGTCCACGGCAGAATAGAATCCAGGTAATGTACTGGAATCGGGCTGGGCAGGGGAGCCAAGGGCTCTCGAAAATGACAGTTGATTTGAACAGGCCCGGTTTGGGCCTGAAACAGTGCTTGATCGAGGGTGGTTAAAACCATTTCAGGTGGGATTTCTAAATTGGGGCAGGGAAGGTCAAAGGACCAGCGCAGATAATCTGAAAAAATGCCGATTTGTTGGATGGCTTGATTGGCCCCTGTATGGAGCAGTTCTGGTGGGCGATCTGCGCTTAAAATCAAGAGCGGCACCCTGTCCTGAGAGGCCTCAATCACAGCTGGTAAATAATGGGCAAGCGCACTGCCAGAGGTGCAAATCAGAACTGCGGGCCGACCGGTGGCGCGAGCATACCCCAGAGCATAAAAAGCAGCAGCGCGTTCATCCAAACAGATTTTGCTTGTGAATTTTTCATGCCGTGCTGTGGCGACTGTTAAGGGGGTGGAACGAGAACCGGGTGAAATACAGGCGTACTCACACCCCCAACGCGCAAGTTCCTCAATCAGGAGGTTGGCCCAGGTCAGATTTAAATTTTCAGTTTGCAGGTTCATGTTTTATTCTCTAGCATTCATTTTTCCCCAACGGGATCTCTTCCCTCAGTGTACCCGAAACGGGGAGTTCGGTCACCCTACCGGGCTTAAACAGCAGGCTCAATTCAGGAGATTGGCTGAATTTCCAAATCTTGCCATCAATATAATAATGGAAGAGGGTCAGCATGCTGAAGGGGGTGAACAGCAAATAAAAGAGAGATTGAGTATAGCCTAAAATTTCGATACAGCCTGCAATCAGGCCATAGAGCAGGGCGGCTCCAAGCCAACGCCAGGCAATCCAGCGTATTTCAGGAAAGCGTCTTTGCTGGTAAATGGCGATAAAACCATGGTACTGCACATTGTGATAGGCCGTCTCGAGTGCTTCAGCCACTAAAAAAGGCACACTGGCGATCACGAAAATACAAAAATGGGTCAAGAGTGCCATGCCCATCACCAGCAATTTGGGCAGGTTGAGGGCCTCTCCCTGGCTGGCGAGATGCAATTGTCTCAAAATAAAAATCCCAAAGGCCATCCACCCCAAGGCGATTGCCAGATTGCCGATTTCTTCAGGAACAACCGGAAAATAACCAAAATGGGAACCATACACCGTCAGACGGGTGAGGGGCTCATCGCTCAACTCCACATAGTCATAGACCACACAGGCCAAAAGGGCAATTTGCAGGCAAAGACTGTCAAGTCGGTGATCCAGGCTGCGTTCAGGTTCATTCAGACTGTGGTATAAGCGTACAAACCCATGGTGTTGGCGTACAATATGCCAGGAACCATAGAGTGAAACCAAGCCAATTGCCCAGGGCTCAAAGCCACTGGATTCAAAGAAAAATCCTGATAATAGTATCAGGGCCAGACCCCAGGTATACAAATGGGGATGGCGTTTAAATTCAATCGGGTCGGCATGGGTGCGAGAGAAGGTTTGAAAAATATGGGGTAAATCGAGCAGGGCCGTAAAAATAAAATAGGTCATCAAGACGGCTTGCCCCGTGGGATGGTAGCCCCAGCGCTTGAAGAGCTCATACAGTCCCCAGAAAGCAAAACTGAGTAAACCAGAAAAAACAAACAAACTCAAGTCATAGCGGGCATTGACCAGCCATTGTGCTTGAAAACGCAGTTTAGATTTTGCTTGCGGCAGCTGTTCAGGCATGCGACCTCAATCTATTCACAAAAAAGGCTGCACCTGGGGAAGATGCAGCCTGTAGAGCTAAAACAAATTTAGTTGTCTTGGGGTTTGTGGCTGGCGATCAGATTGAATCCTGAGAGGAATTCCTGGCCAACAAAACTTTCTTTGACCTGTTTGCCTGTCCAGGCGGCTCCACGGTAAACACCGTAGCCAACTGCGGCGACACCACCAGCAGCGACACCGGCTGCTTTGGCAGTGAGTTCGAGACCTGCCAGCGGCGCATAGACCACCATACCGGCTGCGCCTTCAATCGACTGAGCTGCGCCATCAATCACGGTGCCCATGCCTTGCCCAGCTTGAGCAAAGCCTTCGCCCATATTCTGCATGGGGGTTTTGCTGTCATAAACCACGCGGCCGCCGGTTAAGGCGATTGCGGCACGACCTGTGCCTTCCAGAGCACCGGCAGGTGCATAAACTGCAGCTTTGCCAACACCGTAAAGGGTTTCGCCCATGCCTTGCGCTTGGGTGGCAGAACCTTGCCAGAAGCGGTTAAAAGAACCTGCAAATCTTTCAGTAAAACGAACCCGGCCATTATTGGCGGGAGGGTTGTTGACCGGGCCATTGACAGGGGGTTGAAAAGGTTGGTCAAAGACGGGAGCTGTGCCATTGGGAGCGCCATGAGCGGGTTGACCGGGGCAAGGCATTCCGGGCTTGGTGGGGATCGGGAAAAAGGGCTGAGGAGCGGCTGAAGGGCCTCCCATGAAATATTCGTCTTGGCCCACTTTGACAAAATGAATTTCTTCTTTGGGAACACGGGGAGAAACATTCAAACGGCCCGTGTCGAACTGCATATGAGAGACATCGCGTTGAATCTGGGTATAAACGGGATTGTTGCCACGTGCCAAAGTCTGAACAGTCTGAGGTGTATATCTGAACTGAAAATTCCCTGTTTCGGAGGGTCTGTAAGCGGCTACGGCTGTCATGGTTATTTTCCTTCCCCAATTTAAACGCTTCTAAATCTTGAGTTAGTCTCTACATATACTCTATAGACAAATATTGATTTAACTTACGTCAACATTGGTTTAAGAATCAGTTAACTCACGCCAGAGGATTTGGGCCAGTGTTGCCAGCCAAAGATCAGATGTCGCCTCGTTTTTGAGCTGATCTGTGAACAAAGCCATGACGATTTCATGCTGAGCATTGTGAAGGTAGCCCACATCGCTGCGGGTACCCGGTAGCTCACCGGGCTTATTGGCCACCAGGATCGGGGCAGAAAAAAAATGGGGAATTTTTTCGAGATCCTGCTGTTGGTGCAGGGTTTGAAGAATGGCCTGAAGGCCCTGGGAGCCAGGTTCTGTGACCTCGCCTTTGACCAGTTTTTTCATTAAGCGACACATTTCTGAAGGGCTTGTCCAATTGTCGATGCCTTGGGCCCGTGCTTCAAGATCCATCATGTAGCGTTCGATTCGGGTTGTTTTGAAGCCGTTGGCATTCAGCCAGGCTTGAATCCGTTTCAGACCCAAGCGCTGAATCAAGAGATTGGTGGCTGTATTGTCGCTGATAATGATCATTTGCCGTGCAATTTCATCCCAGGGAATGGCACTGCCAGGGGCGATGTTTTCAAAATAAGGAGAATCTTCAACCCAGTCTTGGCTTTGATAAAGATACTCAGTTTCAGCAAAGTGACCCTTTTCACGATCGGCCCAGTAGAGTGCCAGTACAGGGATTTTGATCGTGCTGGCTGATAAGAAGCGGCGATCTCCATGGCATATTTTTTGGCCCGTATGCAGGTTTTCAGCGCAAAATCCGGCTTGACCCTCAAGTTTTTCAAGATGTGCACGCAGGCAGGCAGACAAAGGGCTCATGATTCGTTGGGGGGGCTCTCTGTTTCAGGGCTGTTCAGTCTCACGATTAAACGTATGCCATCATGGTAGCCCAACCCAATCTGAAGCAGTTCCAAGAGGGTCAGAGTCAGCACTATCAGCAGCGGAGCCAGCACGATGCCTAAAAAGCCAAAAACTTTCAAGCCGCCCAGCACGGAGAGAAAGAGCACCAGGGTATTCAAGCGGTTGTCTTCACTGCTGACTGAACTGATCAAGATCGGGCGCAGGATATTGTCGATCGTGCCCACGACCAGAACGCCCCAAACCACCAGTATAATTGCTTTGACAGGGTGTCCATTGAAAAAGAGCCAGAGGGCGGCGGGCCCCCAAACCACCGGTGGGCCGATCAGGGGCAGGAAAGACAGCACAGACATGACCACACCCCAAAGAATAGCAGAAGGCACCCCTAGAACCAGAAAGGCCAGCCCGCCCAAAAAACCTTGTGCACAAGCCGTACCCACCGAGCCAAAGATCGAAGCCTGAATCACTTCACGCATGCGGCTCAATACCAGATTTTTATACTCTGCTTCAATCGGGATCAGCGATTTGATAAATTCAAGAAAACGTTTGCCATCACGAAACAGAAAAAACAGATTAATCTCGATGAGGGCCAAAAGTACGAAAATGCCAGAAAAAGCTTTGAAAAAACCTTTCGAACTCTCCAGCATGATTTGACTCAGACTTTTCAAAGCGTTCATGGCAGTGGCTTTAAAATCGAGATTTTCAATCCTGACATATTGGTTAAATAAAGCTTGGGCTTTGAGCCAGAGGGGGGTTTGCAAAAGGGGATGTTGCAGCAGGGTTTCTATATCTGTGGTTTGCACTGTTTTAGAAAGATTGATTGCGCCTTCGCTCAAATCCTGAAAGAGCAAAATCAGCAATAATGTCGATGGCAAGACCAAACCCAGCGTTATGCCCAAACACATACTGAGAGAGACCAGTTCAGGTTTTTGGGGGAATTTTCCCAGCAGTTTGGCATAGAGAGGATAGCTAAGAATGACGAGAATGCCAGCCCATAGCAGAGATTGAACAAAGGGTTCAAAAATCAGATAAAGCTGCCAGAGCAAAAAGCCGAGCAACAGGCTGACAAAGAGGGTAAAAAAGAGTTTGCGATCCATGATTGAGATTATAGCCAGTTTAAAATAAATCGTCTGTTGAAACAATCACAAGCCCGATTTTGCTTGTCGAATCTGTCTGATATGCGATAATCAGGGCATTTTGCCTACTTCTGCTTGCGGCTGGCTTTGTTGGATGACCAGCATTTGGTTCGGTACCGGATGCGATTCAGAGCTTCG
The DNA here is from genome assembly GCA_002783405.1 of bacterium (Candidatus Blackallbacteria) CG13_big_fil_rev_8_21_14_2_50_49_14. Taxonomy (NCBI): domain Bacteria; phylum Candidatus Blackallbacteria; species bacterium (Candidatus Blackallbacteria) CG13_big_fil_rev_8_21_14_2_50_49_14. Next base: position 116,491 of record PFGG01000064.1, read on the forward strand.
AGCACCATCAAACGACGCTTGATTTTTTCCCCAAGTGTAAGAGTTAACTTGAGTTTGGCTGTTATACTTGTAGCTGAGTGGTTTTCAGACTGCTTAGACATACTCTATTTAGTACAACAAGCATCTCAATCATCACCTCTAAAACCAAGGTCAACTACCCCGCTATTAAGGTGCCACGCAATGAAAATCTATACTCGCTTTACTCTCGCTCAGGTGCCTTGGCCAGCAACGGCTGACGGGGATTATGCCCGGCGCTTTTTGACGCCCTTGATGTGCGATGGCACGATCAAATATTTCGACAATATTGATGCCGAGATTCAACTGCTTGAGGCCGATGGGCAGATTTTTCCGCTGGTGTTGGGTAATCTCAGGCCCGCGAGCCGGAATTCCTATGTTGCTTCGCCGATGTCGCATTATGTTGACTATGGCCGCGAAGAGATGGAAATCGAACTCAAAAATTACCCTTTGCTCAAGGCATTGCTCAAGCCCCTTGTCAATGTGCTGGAGCAGGCCTTTCGGGCCTTAAAGCTCGAACAGGTTGTGCTGGTCAATAACTGGCTGCTCTCGACCAATCTTTACCCGGCCTTTGAGCCAAGTAAACTCAAGGCCATGACGCAAATGCTGATCGCGGCTTTTCCTGATCGGCCAATCATCTTTCGTTCAGTCAATATCGCCCTCAATCAGACGATTTTTCAGCAATTGAGGGCCCTCGATTACGAACCTGTCTTCAGCCGCCAGGTCTATATTCTCGATCCGGCTAAAAAAACCTATCTCAACAAAGATTCCTACAAGCGCGATCTGCGCATTCAGCGTCGCAGCGACTATGTCTGGGAACATCGTAAAGATCTGTCGGGCCGCGAAATCGCCCATCTGCGCCTGCTCTATGACGATCTGTATCTGCACAAATATTCCAGTCTCAATCCCCAGTTTAATACGCGATTTATTACCGCAGCGCTGGAGCATGACTGGCTGCAGATGGCCTGGCTGCGCAAACCCGACCAGGAATTGCCGGATGCGATGATCGGCTGGTTTGAACGCGATGGGGTGATGACTGCTCCGCTGGTTGGTTATGATCGCGACTTGCCCGAAAAAGTAGGCCTCTTCAGGCTCTGTACGCTCAAATTGTTGCAGGAAGCCGTGCAACATGGCTGGATTCTGCATCAAAGCTCAGGGGTTTCAAAGTATAAAATGCATCGTGGGGCCGAACCTTCGATGGAGTATAATATGGTCTATTTCAAACATTGCCTCCGGTTGCGCCAGATCCCCTGGCAAACCCTGCGGCTGCTGACCGACAAGTTGTTGATTCCGATGATGGAGAAGTTGGAATTGTAAAGGGGGTAGGAAGCATGGGTTAGGGAAGAAGGAGGGCGACTCAAGTGCCCCTTTTGAGGAACAGGATTCATTTGGTGGTTTAGTGAATAAATGGATGGGAGACTGGGAATATTCAGCCTAATTTGTTAGATATGCTCTGTTGTCCGGCTTGTCCGGGTGAGGCGGATTTGCTGTTGCAGGTTCAGGAGCGAGATGATCGGGAGGTTAGAATGGGGGCGTTGCTTTGTTCGCGTTGTGGGCAGAGCTTTCCGATTGTGGATGGGATTCCCCGATTGTTGATTGGCAAGGAGTCGCAGGAAGTCAAACAGGCTTTTAGTGAACAGTGGAAGTTGCGCTATGGCGGGTGTTTTGAAAAGGAATCACGGGTATTTTGGCTAGAGAACAGCGAATCAGTCAAATATCTGAGTGAGAGCCTGATTCAGGCTGTTCAGCCGGGCGACTGGCTGCTCGATGGGGGCTGTGGCAGCGGCGAAAAATCCCGTGAACTGGCCCGTTTACATCCCCAGGCGCAAGTTCTGGCAATGGATATTTCTGAGACTTTGCCGGTTTTGGCCGGGAAGTCACGCGATCTAGCCAATTTGCATATTATCCAGGCCGATGTCAGCCACCCACCGCTTAAAAGTGGCCGCTTTGCCCATATCGTATCGATCGGCGTATTGCACCATACGCCAGACACGGCCAAAGCCTTCCGAGCCCTGGCACCATGCGTTAGGCCGGGCGGCAATTTGGTGATCTGGCTTTACCCGCATCCGACCGAAAGCCCTCTGTATCAGAGGTTTTATTATTTTGTGCGCGATCGCCTGTTTCGAAAGCAGGGCCATGCAATGCCTGCGCTCAAACGCCTGACCCTGCTGCGGCTTCTCTGCCTGCCGGTGTTTTTGCTCTTGCCCTTGTTTTTATTGTCCACAACGATTCAGAAGGGTTTTTACCAAAAATTGAGTCTGCGAGATCTGTACCATGGCCTGGTATTTTTGCTCTATGACGATCTGGCACCGCTCTATCAGCATCGCCATTCGCGTCTGGAAGTTCGCAACTGGTATTACGAGAGCCAGTTTGAAAAAGTCAGCGAGCTGCAGCTTGGGTTGTATGTGGGGCGAAGAGTAGCTGCTTGATTTATTTTTAGGCATTTTCCGGTTCTAGAACAGTTGCCTTGCTTGGGCTTGAAAGCTTTGTTCAAGGCGTTAATTGCCCCCTTGGTTCAAAAAATGGAGCTTGAGTTAAGTAAAGCTTGAGCCATCCTTATTCTTTCCTTAAATTTTGTCACGGCATGGCCTTTTCACGATCCCCTATAATAAAGAACATGGAGAGGTGTGTCGACCATGCGTTTAGAGCAAAGTTATTTTGTTGAGGAAGATTATTACGATGTCTTGCTCATTCGGCCTGAAGCAACGCAGCTTGAGGTCAAAGAAGCTTTTGAGCATTTATCTAAGGGCTTGAATCTCACCGAGCCAAATCTTGCTTTGCGCGTCATGGCTGCTGAAAAAATGTTGGTTTTGACCCAGGCCTATGAAGTACTCAGTGATCCCATTCAACGCAGCCATTATGATTTGCGCCACCTGGGCCGAAAAAATCTTCCGGTCAGCGATCAGGTCGATGGTTTGTTTCGTGAAGCTGTCAAAGCTTATAAACAACATCAACTTGAGATGGCTCTGCGCTTTTTTAAAGAAATTTCTTTGCTTTATCCACATCGCCCTTTGTACCGTGTGCATTTGGCCATCTCCTATGCCGAAAAAAATTGGATGACTTTTGCCGAAGCAGAGTTAGAAACCGCTTTGCGTCTTGACCCCGATTTTACTTTTGCCAAAGAAACTGTCGCGCATCTTTTGTTTCAACTGCCTGATAAAACCGTCAAATCGCATAACAATCAGCTTAACCGCGAAGTGGCGCTGCTGGCTGCGGGTTTTGTGGGGCTGGGCTTTTTATTGCTCTCAGGGGTTCCGCAAAAGTTTTTGGGCGGCGTAGTTGGGAAAGTCCAACAGGCCACCGAGGAGATCATGGATCCCATGAAAAAGGCCGCGCGGAAAGCGGGTAAAAATGGGGCGAATAACGATGTCTCCAGCCAATTACCCCAGGATATGGTACAGGAGCTTGAAGCAAAAAATGCTCAAAAATCCAGTCAGGTCAATATTCCTGAGTTGGGGCCTGATTTTAAACCCGAGGGTCAGACCTATGACTATCGCAAACAAAAGGCCAAGGCCAAGACCTTTTACCCTGAACAGGGCATTGTGGTGGTCACCTACGAAGATGGCAGTATTTTGACTTATCGCCCGGCTGAATTGCAGGGTTGGCAAAATGATCCCGAGACCAAACAGGCTGTGATGGTGACCCGCCAGAATGAATTGATTCCCGCACCCGCCAGTCTGCCTCTGAAACTGCCCGATGGGTCGGATGCCAATCTCAAAGCTCCTGATTTTCCAAGTCAGCTTTTTCCTGAATATGAAACAGAAAAATCTTCCTCGATTGGCAAGCCCATTGCTCCCAATTCAGTCATAACACCTCCGCCTGCTCAAGCAACGGGACAAGCAAATCCAACGGGTACATCAACCGCTTCTCAAGGGGGGAATCCTTATACCCCCTATGCAGGCGCAGGGAGATAATGCCCATGCGCAAGAAGCAGGAGCAAGGGTTTGGCCTTGTAGAGGTCATGGTCTCTGCTGTCCTGCTGGCCTTGGGGATTCTATTGATCAGTCCCATGTTGGGGCTGGGTTTTCGTTCCACCCACCAAACCAAAGAAAAAGCGGGAGCGATTCAGGCGGGGCAGCGGATTGTTGAACAAATTCGTGACCGGGGCTTTGCGGCTGCTTCCAGTATCGTGACACCCAGCAGCACCACAGCTTATGTGGCCGATGACGTCAATGGCCAGAAATTATATGTGCGAGCCGATGGGAAGGTCTTAACCCAGCCTGAGCCACGCGCCAAGCTCTTACAGGTACAGCGGATCTATTCCTTTGATGATGGCGGAACGATCAATTTGACAGATGATAAAATTCAGGTCACCGTAAAAATTACCTGGCCAGGTGGCGGAAGCCAAAATGTAACCATGGGGGTCACACTGGTTCGTGAAGGCGTACAATAAGACTCCTTTCTATCAGCATGTTCAGCAGGGTTTTACCCTGATCGAGGCTTTGGTTGCTTTGACGATCGGTTTAACCTTGCTTTCGATTCTGATTGGCTTTTTACTGAATACCTCTAAGAATATTCAATTGGGCCAAGAACAGGCACGCAGTACTTCTGTTGCACAATTGGCGTTATCACGGATCACCAAAGAAATCAAAGGTTCTTCGATTGAAGCTCCCTCTTTGTTTGCCTTAACCCCTAATTGGCCCCAATTGCCAGCTTTGCCCTATACGGCTGTGGAGGTCTACCCTTACCCGACCACTGCCGGTACCCTCACCGATCCAACGGTTCCTGCGGCCCGAAAGTTTTTTTCTCAAGCTACCCCCAGTGATATTTACCATAAGTGGTATCCCAACAGTGCAGATGAAAGCAATTCGCTTGTTTATTATGCTGTACCTGCACCAGGTGTGGGCAATACGGCCACTGTAGAAAGAATTTCCTATCGTTTGGATACGGCAAATCCAGCCAATTATAAACTGGTGCGTGAAGTTCAAAGACCGATCATCGCTTCCAGTTTTAATTTTCAAAGTTCGCCTGCGCCGATCCGTTCGGTTTTGGCGGAAAGAGTTCAGTTACTGCAATTTACTTACCCTGAGTTTGAACGCGCGATGCAGGCCCAGGGGGCAGCATTGGATACGCTGCTCACGAATATTCAGACCAATCAAGGCAATGCCGCCTTGATCAGTTATATTAACAGCCGTTACCGGCAGGTAATTGGGATTCGGTTGATCATTGGGGGGTCTCCTTTGAACGCTACCAGTTTTCGCAAAGGCATAGAGTTGACGACAGAAGTGAGGTTACGCAGCTGATGAAGAAGTATCGCAGCGAGCGCGGGGTCTCGATTCCCCCCGTTCTCATGGTCATAGGTATTTTGGTCGTTCTGTCCGTTACTTTTTTAGCCGTGGTCAGATTTCAGGTGCAACGCACGGGCTATGAACAGGCTACGATTACGGCAGGCTATGTTGCTGAGATTGGTTTTCAGCAATTGCGGGCCGAACTGGCCGCTGCCAATGGAGATTGGACCCAAATCAATGGCGTGGTCAGTGCCTGTCAAACCACAGATCCCTTCTATACACGCTGCCAGCGTTTGCCCAGTACCAACAGCTACGCTGCTTTTCGCCCCGTTCGTGAAAATCCTTTGGATGTAAATTCTCGCATTATTGGGGTTTACGAAGCTGCGATTGAAACCGGTGAAAAACGGGCAATATTCAGCAATAAAACCCTGACAGGAGCCACTGTAGGTTTTGTGCCGAACAGTGTCAGCAGCTCTGAAAAAAAGGGCTATGATATTTATGGCAATCAACTCTGTGATGCCGATGCCGGAGGCTGCCCTGGGCGCTTTATGGGCGTGAAGGTCACGGCCTGGCTGACCGATTCTCAGGGCAAATTATTGCCCAAAGGTCGCAGTCAGAGCGTTTATGGTGTTTTGCAGCTCAATTCTGGGAATTTGGATCCAGGCCCTTCGGGGTATTTATTGGAGTCTGACCAGCCGATTATTATTGACCAAAATACAGCCTGGAATTTTATCAGCAAGCAATTTGACGAGGTCGGTGCTTTTTATGGCCCGCTTCACACCAATCAAAGGTTTAAATTCCGCTGGGAAAGCATCGATACTGAGACTCCCACACGCGGTGGGGTGCCCAATGCTTCTGATATGTTGACCTATGCCCGTCCTTATCCCGGGGTTTTACAGGTTGATACGGGTTTACAAGGGCTGTTTGTGAATGTCTATAATCCGGGTACTGATTTTGTCTATTTTCCCTGGAGCATGTTTTACCAGATTCAATGGAGCCCTGCTGGGCCAGAACCTGCCGCTGGCAGCACCTATACCGTTGAATACAATAATAACCCTGGCCCTGGTACTTCGACCTATACCGTCACCAAAGGGGCCCTGAATGGGAGTGATCCCGTGCCTGGCCCCACTGAGAATGGCATTGTTCAGATTCGTCAGGGAGCTACGGTCTATAATGTGGGCACCAGTTACCAGCTGAGAACAGACGGTTTTATCGTCTGGTCAGTTCCCGATGGCATGGGCGGCTGGTTGGTAGGTGGCAGTGAGCCCAGCTCAGGTAATTCCTACCGGGTCAGATATATAGCCCATACCCCGATTCGGGTCTTTGACAAGATGAACTATGCGGGTGCAATACCGCAGTTTCAATACGAGCATGAGCACGCAATGGGATCGAGTTGGCCGCTGTATCAATCGGGGCATGCCCATACCAATATTGCTGGGGTTAACCTTTCTGCCAATTCAACCACTGTGGGGGCTGACCCTGGCTATGTTGGTGCGTCTTGGCTTCATCGGCACTATATAACCGATGATCTGATCAATCTTATTAATCCTGATTTTCTTTGGTTTGCAAATTCAGCCTATTCGCCACAAAGTGCAACTAGTCACTATACTCCACTTTTGCGTCCCAGTTCCGATCTCACGAATTATAAAAATCAACTGGAGCAGTTGAATAAATACCTGCAACTCAGTTTGGGCTTTTCTATGCCGAGAAACCCTGATGAATCTTTAAACCCCACCACCTTGCCCGCGTCTTCGGATTATCTTTATGGCTATTTGGTGGGAACCAATGTGGATAACCATTTGGTCTATAATTTGCCCGCCATCGACAGCGATGACAAAATTGTCGATTTTCGTTCTGTTTATTTTGGCAGGGACTTAAAATATTCTGCCGGCAGTCAAATTGGAGCCGATGTGGTCTTAACTCAACCCTCGGCTCAGCCTGCCGACAAACGTTACTATGCCTGGATTTGGGTCAATGACAATGCCCATTCTTCTGACTATATGAAAGTGGCTGATTCCCAGGTTTCATCGGATTACCGCATGTACCGCTATGTTCTGATTCCTGAAAGCAAGGTGGTGGTGGTTCGCGACGCGGTGGTTTTGATTGGCAACCGCGAACCCAATGGCGGTTCCGGTGCCTGTCCAACCTTAAAAGCAGACTGTCTGCCGCTTTTGAATGGGAATGCTCCGGGCCGTGCCACTATTATCGATGGTCAATTGACCCTACTTTCCTTTACCACTTCACCTCCAGGGCCAGGTTTGGATTATAAATATTCCAAAGGCGATATTGTCGTGGTGGGCGATGTCCGCTACCGCAATGCTTTTTATACGCAGTACAATTCGGGTTCTGCCAAAATGGAAGTCCGTCAGTTGGATCCTCAACCCGGTGTGGGGCATAACCATTTAACAACGACCAGTATTACAGATGGTCAGACAAAGTGGATTACCAATATTGATGGCACACGTGCACGGGATACGAATGGAGCCTTTGTTGGAAATTTATGTGGTTTGGGTTTATTCGCAACCCATGATGTAAAAATTTCGGTCACAGGACTGATGCCGGATCCCTCCCCAGATAGTTCACCAGACAGCACAGATGATCGCTTGATTCTTCATGGCCAACTTGTGGCCGGTAATCGCGTAGCGGTTCATGCGAAAGACACATCAGGAAATGAATTGCTGAATGACCCTGATGCTCAGTATTATGATGATATTTGGAAAAACAGAAATTCGTTTACCGATAGGCTCGAATTCTTTGGCACCATCTACAGTTTTGAAAAAACTGCATTTACCTCCTATTTTAAATTGCTCAGAAATTATTTTTACGATCGCTCCTTGTATATGAACCCCTTGATCGGAGCTCCTGCTTATCCCAAAACTGCAGGGGATTATCGCGATCAAGCCGTTTTTAATAATTACCCCAGTTTGGTACAAGGATCCTGGAAAATGGGCGCTCGATGAATTCAGTTCAAATATTCGGTGTTTTTTTGAAATTGCGTGTGTTCTAATAAGGTAAACCCTGTCTCTCGGAGGACCTATGAAGCGTTTGCATCCTGGCTTTTTGGCGACGATACTGTCATTGAGCGCAATGGGCTGTAGCCCCACTGTGCCCGGCAGTTTTACACTGAAACCCGAAATGAGTGTTTCTCAGATCCACAATTTTGGTTTTCGTATCCAGTCAGGATTTCAAATAGCGGCGAGTTCAGGGGAACAGGCGCAGCTAGAAACTACACGTCAAACCTTTGAGGCGGATCTGCGTTCCGGTAACCTTGAAAGTTATCGTCAGGCAAAGCATTTTTCGATTCAGCTTTTGGCGGGGTCTGAGGGCAATTATTTCGTAAGCCCCGATATCTTGCAGGCGCTTACACAGAAAGTTTTGGCAACCTTGGTGGTTGTTTTACCGAACGATCAATTTTCTGTGTTTAAAGGAGAATTTGAAAATCAACGTTTCTATTTTGCTGATCCTGCTCAGCAACTCAGTCTGGATACTTCTACCAAGGCTTATCTGCTGACAGCCAATGCTGATTTTACAATTCAGACCACTTTGGGTGAAATTTTGCCACAAGCAGCAGACAATTCGACGCCTGTGGTTGAAGCCTCCCCCAGTGCGATGCCTGTTCAAACCGAACCCCTTGCTCAGCCTGCGAGTGAGCAAAGCGCTGCCGAATTTTCAGAGTCAGATGAACATCATGAAGATGAATCTGAGTCAGATGAACATCATGAAGATGATTTTGACTTTGACAGTGAAAGCTTCGAATATTCAAGATTCAATCCAGAATATAGGATGAATCCGGCTTTTGGGCCTGCTCCTGTGCGAATGGAATTTAAGCCTGGATTTAATTCCAGAGTGGGAGTCCCTCTTCCCCCCTATCTTTCGCGTGCCCAGCAGCGTCCCGTGAATCTTCAATACGCTCAAGCCCCGATGTTTATGTTTGATCGAAACGGTGAGAAGATCGCTGTGCGTGTTGGAGATCGGGAAAATTTTCAAAAACCTTTCCCTGCTCAGGCGCCGCGTATTCGTGTGGAACGCGCGCCAGCGACCCGTTGGAATGAAACTCATCTTTTGCCTGGTTCGCGGCCATGAAACCCTCGCTTAGCACCTGGGAACAAGCCAATATTCAGCGTGCCAAAGGGATTTTAAGAAGACTTTGGGAAGCCAGTGGTATTCAACAGAAAGCTTTGTTGAAAGCTCTGGAAGAACGTGGGATTCCCCTGAAAAAAACCACACTTTCGATGTGGTTGACGGTTAATGGGAATTTTATCAGACCCAAACAAGAAGCGCTTCAGCCTCTGGTTGAAATGTTTACCCCTGATTTACAGGCCGAACAGAGACAAGAAATTCTCGACGAACTGGAAGCGCTTCTGGGGTATGGCAGCACGGTTCTTGAAACCTCAGAAATGTTGAGAAACCGTCTTTCGATTCAGTTGGATGAATCCATGCGTAAAACGCTGGATACCCAAGAAGCGCATCTGCGTGACCATGTGGATCACCTTGAAGCGATCCTGACTGAAATCGAACCCCGTCTTTTTGAATACCATAAAGGGGCGCCAGTGGTGCGAGTTCAGGCTGAGGAGAAACATTTAATCAAAGATTTACTCGGCATAGATTCTTTGCAGCAGGCACGACAATATAAAATCAAGGGCGGCGATTATGAAATTCCCTTGACCCGTGTGCAATCCCTAGATACCGTCACCCGCTTGGTCAATTCCATGAATGAGGGTATCCGCGTTCTGCGGGCCTATATTGAGCGAAAACTGCTTCAGGAGGGGGCTCTGGAACTGGATACCTATCCGCGTGTCGAAGATTTCGTCAGTTATGCCTGGGAAATTGCCGATCGATTGCTCTACCATAACCGTCTTTGTCGGAGTGTGCCTGCTTTGCGCAGAACGCTTCTGCGCATGATGGCGACGTGTTGGGGGGTTAGGTATTTGATGCAGGGTCAGGAAGGCCCCGTCAGTTCTGTTGAGTTTCAAAATATACTCCAGCTGAAGGGGTTGTCAAATCCCGCTGAGGTTGCTTGCCCTGTGGCGGTCTTTATGGGCTTGCTGGCTCGGCAGATGTTAAAACTTTACCGGGGTCAAACGGTTCATAAGGGCTTGAATTTAGCCTTGCAGGCCCGTGAAATGCTGCAGACCCATTTGCCTGCGCTTCCGACTGAGCAGGAAGTTTTCTATTACAAGAAAGAATTGGCAAATCTTTGTTATGATACGGCCTCACTGCTCTTGTGGCATCGTGAACGCATTCCTTCACTGGATGCCTCGTTTCAGTCTTTAATGCAAGACGCTTTTCGGGCCTATACTGAAGTCTTGAGTACCGTGAATCTCTTTCATGCCGGTTTAAGTGAACAGCGCGCCAATCACTTGCGTTGTTTTAATTTGATCAGCTTGTGTTGGACCCAACCTGATCTGATGTTCTGTATGTGTGAGATCAATAAGCTCAGTCCAGGCATGCAACTCAATGAAAGTTATTGGACGCTGCAATTGGCTCGTGCCGTTGCCTGTTCTGTTTTGGCCTACAGGGCAGATCAGAAAACCCAGTCAGAAACTTTTAAAGAAGCAGCCTCCAGATTTGTACTTCAAGCGGCTTTGGTGCCTGGTTTAGAGCAGGCTTTGCGTACTGAGTTGCGTGAGGATTTTATTTTACATAAAACCCTGGGCCCCAACTTTTTGGGAGGCAGTCCAACTTTATCAGAGGTAATTGGTTTTTGAGGTGTTTTAATCAGAGTATCCGGAGCACAGGTTCCGGCCAGACTGTTCCTGATTTGAAAACTAAGGAGATATATTAAATGAAAATGAACCGCCAATCTTTGTCTGCTCTGGGTTTGACCACCAGTCTGCTTTTGTCTGGCTGTACTGTAGATGCACAGTTGGCTTCTCAATTGCTGAGTTCTTTGCAGACTGCTGCCAAGTCCAGTAAAACTGTTACGGGAAGTGCTTCCGTATCTGCCTCTCTTTCAAGTGGCATTGCGACAGCCGATGACAATGTGATTGAAGTATCCCCCGACCAACAGGTCATGACACGTGCCTTGCAGGTGGCCTGTGGGGGGCTTGGTATGAAAATTGCTTCAGTGGATGAAAGTGAAACTGAAGATACTGAATCCAGTGATGAATCCAGCTCTGAAACCTCCAGCAACTCTGAGTCGTCCGCGACAGAAAGTTCAACTGAAGGCACAGCATCAGACTCCAACAGCACTGAATCCACAGAGACCACAAGTTCTGAAACCACAAGTTCAGAGACTACCGAAACGACCACAAGCTCTGAAACCACCGAAACGACCACAACAGAACAGGCTTTGTCTGACGCTGATACCGTTCAGCCGGTTGTGATTGCCCCTCCTGATCCCACTGCTGCACCAGGCCAACCCGCTTCGCGCGCTCGTCAGATTAAGCTGAATGCCAATTTGCAGTTTGAATTGCGCCAGATGGGCAGAATGAAAGGTTCTGAGCGGAACCGTCGTTTTTCTGAAATTCAGCAACATTATCCAGAAATGCGCAATACAGCGCCTGTTCCTGTCAGAGTAAGAGGTCAGGCTACACGCCAGGCTCCTTCTGTTCAAATTATATTTGTGCAAATGCCCGGAATGTCCTATGGTGGTCAAATGGAACCCCATCATGGGGAAATGAACTTTAGACCCATGCCTGCACAAAGCCGGGTGCAAATGCCAGCCGGTCGCCAGGGAATTGGCTTTCAGCCAGCCAAAGGGCCTGCCTTTGGACAAGCTGGAAATATCGGTGTATCAGGCCGCGCTCTGCTGGAAGGCTTGGGCAATTTGCCCTGTCAGGCTCCTCAGAATGACGACGATACTGATACCACCAGCGATACCAGCAGCAACTAAAATCTGCTGAGATAAAATAGGCCTGGGTTTACCCCAGGCCTATAATTTTGTTAGCACACTGCCTCCCATTTTGTCGCTGAGCCATTTCCAGCGAAGCAGGGAGCGGGTCAGGGGTGAAAGCGAGCTGTGCAGGCGGGGAATGAGACTTAAATGTGTACCTAAACTGAGATCTCCTGCTATTTCAAGCTCCATTTCCTTGCAGAACTGTGAAATGCTGGCTGTTCCCCAATAAATAGGGCTTTCAGTCTGTTCTGCTGCGTTTTGCGCTGATTTTAAATGCATGCTTCCAATCACGTCAAAGGCGAAATACGCACCTGGAAATTTCTGTTTGAGAGAAAAGATCAAGGTTTTTACCCTTTCCAGGGGAAAATACATCAAAAGCCCCTCTGCGATAATCAGCAGCTCCTGGGGATTTTGATTCTGAAGATAGTCAAACCAATCATTTTCAAAGGCCGAGGCCACAATATGCCAATGATTGGCTTGGGAGGGGAATCCCAGTGAGGCGCGTAGCTCAATAATCTCTGGTAAATCCAGGTCATACCAATTTCCTTGACTGGGCGAGATGCGGGCAAAGCGCGTTGAAAAACCACAGCCCAACTCTAAGAGTCCTGGGTTTTTATGCTTTTGAAAATGTGTTTTCACCAGACGATCCAGAATCAGCGTGCGCAGGACAATTGCTTTTTGAAGAATTTGAGAATATTGAGCTTCCAAGGCTTCATCAAAAAGCCAGGCAATTTTAGGATACCATTCAGCGGCCAAAGCATCCTGTAAGAGCGCTTTGTCTTTTTGGTTCTCCTCGGCCTTGGCTCTCAGGGCCCACAGGCTTGTTGCTGGAACCCCAGAAAGCATTTCAATGGATACTCAAATCAGCGCCAGCCAAGACCCTGACGGCATCTTGGGCAGAAAAAATACCTTTGACCAGATCCCCTTTGGTGACCACCACTCTGCGGATATGGTTTTGCATCATGATCTGACAGGCCTCTTTGACTGTGGTGGAGGGGGCCACCGTAATGACATCGCGATGCATGTATTTGCGCACGGGCTCCTCTAAAATCGCCAAAGCCTGTTGTTCAAGAATTTCTCCGCTGGTATTGGCGTAGGTGGAGAGGGCTTTTTGCTTGAACATTTGATTCACAATATCCGTTAAAGTGACGATACCAATCAGGCCTCGGTGGGTATTGATCACCGGAACCCCTGTAATTCCTTTGCGGTTGCAAAGACTGGCGACCTGTTCGATCGATGTAGACTCCAAAACACAGACCACTCGGCGTGTCATCACATCAGAAACCCGCAATTGCCCATCGGGGTTGCTCAGTTCTTCGTCGTCTTCGGTGACATAAGCTTTTTTCTCTTCATCGGGAATCGGATGATTGACAATCGAAAGATACCGTTGAAGATTCATATAGAGAGGATCATGTCCACCAGGGGTCGATATATTTACCATATCCGATTCATATGCTTTCTGAAATTGCTGATCTGGGCGAGTGGGCTTGGGAGCCGGGGCGGAGGGCTGTTGATTCGCTGACTGATGGGCCTGTTCCTGAGCCAAACGCCGATCGCGCAGGCGTTCACTGAAGGTTCTCCATTGTGTCAAAGGATCAAGGGTCGAGACGACTCCAGAAATCGGGGCCATTCCGCTGACAGAAGGTGCTCTGCCAACTGGAGAAATCGGGGGTTCTGCTGTATCATCATCGGCACGAAAAACAGGAAATTGATCCTTGATATTATAGGTGCCAACTATATTCTTTTCATACATTGCAAACCCACGTGCCTCCTGTACCACCGAACCTGACTTGATCATAACATGAAAATCCAGACATGAGAGGCGCACTGGAAAGGGGGAAAAACCAAGAAAAAATCATTTGCAATTTTTTCAATTCCTGGTTTTAATTGAGAAGGATAGGTACTTTGCTGGGGACAGGGGCTGATAGTTTTGATCGTTCTTACGCGTTTTGTTGAGATTTTATTGCGGTTTTACCGTACTGTATTGGCTTGGTTGGCCAACTTTATTCGTTTGGCCATGGCCTTGGCCTCGGTTTTGATTGGCATTGGGCTGGTGATGCTTTTTATGCAATTGCAACAAAATCCTGATTTTTTAGTGCCCAGCAGACCTTTATTGGCCCGCTTACAGCTCTTGCCCTTTTTAGAAAAATTTGAAAAATTAAGTGCCAAGGTAACGCATTCTGCGCGCGTCACGGTTTTGGCTGATAATATGCACCGCATGCAGAAAATGCTGGAAACCTATCCCGTGACTGGGGGAAATTACCCTGATACTGTGAGTATGTTGTATCAGGATGCTGCAAAAGACAATTACTGGTGGGGTTTCAGAAATCCTTTTGATGAGCATCTGATCAAGGATTACCGGGAGTGGATGGCCGATTATCAGGATTACCAGTTTCAGCAGGCCAAGGAGTCCTTTCGCGGCAAGGTACTCTACGAGCCCATTGGCGTACCGGCCTATGGCTATCGCATTTATGCCTGCGATGATCTCGGTCAATTGATCACCCACCAGGATGGCAGTCCGTATATTTTAACCAACCGTCCGGAGCTTTAAATGATAAAAAAGCCTTTGCCTGTGCATTTGCTGGGAAACCGCATTGAATTGCGCCGACACAAGCTCAATTTGGCATCCAAAATGTTTCAGGCTGTCGATCAGGACCGAGAGCGCCTGCGCCAGTTTTTGCCTTGGGTCGATGCGATTCAGTCTGAAGCCGATGAACGCGCCTATATCCGCTCGACCCAGGCTGCTTGGAAAGCCTGTACGCTATTTGATTATGGGATTTTCCTAAAAGATTCTGGAGTTTATCTGGGAAATCTCGGGGTTCACCATCTGGCATGGGCGCATGAACGCTGTGAATTGGGCTATTGGATGATCGGGGCTTTTGAAGGGCAGGGCTATATGACGGAAGCCGTTCAAGTTCTCGAAAAGCAATTGTTTGAATCGGGATTCAACCGGATTGAAATTCGCTGTTCTACACTCAACCATCGTTCTGCAGGGGTGCCTGAACGTCTGGGTTATTCTCTTGAAGGAAAACTCAGACGTGAAGCGATGGAAATGGGAGCCTGGCGGGATACCTTTATTTATGCCAAATTAAAGGATGATTGAGCTTACGGGATTTTAAACAAGACCCCCTGTTTAAATTGCCAAAGATGCAAAGGAGAGGCTTCTTTGGCAAATTTCATTAAAATCTCCTTGCGGGTCAGGTCAAGCGGTTCACCAATATGAATACTTTCGCTCTCATGCGGGTTTGAAACTGAGCAGGCAGAGCCCAAATGGTTTTGCAAGACTTCTGCCTGATCGAGACAGGAAAGGTATTGATTGAGATAATCCGTATCGATGGTACTGGCTTCTTGCATTTGCGGAGGGGTGGGTTGGTGCATGTAGAGGGGATGCATATGTAAACAATGGGCCATCACCCCTTGGGGGCTTTGAACATAAAAATGTGAGGGCCAATTGGTAAATTCTTCAGCGTCTAAAAAACAGGCTTGTTCATGCGGGTGAAGGGTTTTGAGGATGAGCTGTGCAAGCCGTTGGGAATCCATTTCCAGGGACAGACTCTTTCGAAAGGGTTTTGAAGCCTGATTGAAACTTTCAAAGCGAACCCGGGGGCTGGGATAAACCAATAAACGCAAACCGGCCTGAATCCGGTGCGCCAAATAGGCCAATAAACCATTCGAGAGCACCATGTCTGCCATCAAGGGCAAGACACTGCAATTTTCCTTGTGTGCGTCTTGAAAAGCCAGGGTTTGAAGAATATGGGCGTAAATGTATTTGTCTTGAAACCAAAAATTTTTGGAAGCCCAATCTTTGAGATCCTCAAGCTCAAAGATCACCATATCCACAGCACAAAGGCTTCGGATCGCATCCAATACTTTTGAGTTTTCAATCTGCAGGGCGTCTTCTTCACTGGTGAACAGGCGTAGACGGGTTGACTCAGAAAAAGGCCAGGACGGCAGGTTTCCCCCTGCCAAAAGGGAGGGCAATAGGAAATCCAATAAGGTCTGGCGATAAAATTCTCCCCAGACAGGCACTACGATATGAAAATGGGAGGGCATGAAATTGAAGTCGCTGATTGGGTTTAGATTTTGAATCTTCTTTGTTGTACATTATAGTAGGCGCTGGCTATTATGCCAATCTTGGTATCCTCTTGAGAAAAAGGCGTGTTCAGTCTTGCTGAATTGAGTGGGCGTAAATCCAGGGCATGCTTTGCCTGTGTTACAATGACAGTGCCTCTGAGCGCACTATATCAGAGTATTACTGAGTTTTATAGAATTTCGAATGGTTTTTACCGCAACGGAAGGAATGTCATTCATGCATCTCAATCTCCCTGAATTTACAAACGAAGCTTTTACTGATTTTTCTCAAGCCGAGCATGCCCAGGCGATGGAAGCTGCTCTTCAAAAGGTGACTGCTCACTTTGAACGTGAGTATCCGATCGTGATTGGGGCAGAAAAAATCAAAACTGAGACGAAGTTTAGTTCTTACAATCCTGCTTGTCCCAGTCAAACCATGGGAACCTTTCAAAAAGGCGATGCTGCTTTGGCTGAGAAGGCCATTGAAACCGCTTGGGCCGCTTTTCCGGCATGGTCAAAGACGCCCGCTGAAGAGCGGGTGGCTTATCTCTTAAAGGCTTCAGAAATCGTGAAGGCCCGTAAATTTGAGATTGCTGCTGCGATGGTCTATGAGGTGGGGAAATCCTGGGCCGAAGCAGATGGTGACGTTGCTGAAGCGATTGACTTTTTAGAGTTTTATGCCCGCGAAATGTTGCGCTATGCGGCCCCTCAGCCGATTACTCCTTATCCAGGAGAGGCCAATGAAGCCTTTTACTTGCCCTTGGGGGTGGGGGCGATCATTCCCCCTTGGAACTTCCCCTTTGCGATTTTGGTGGGCATGAGCGCTTCTGCGCTGGTTACCGGCAATACTGTGGTTTTAAAGCCTGCAGAGGAATCTATGCTGATGGGGGCGATCTTTGCTGAAATTATGGAAGAAGTTGGGCTGCCAGCAGGTGTGCTGAACTTTATTACAGGGGATGGCGCCGAAGTGGGCGGTGTGATGGTCAATCACCCTCTGACCCGTTTTATCTCTTTTACGGGCTCAAAGGACGTGGGGCTGCTGATTACTGAACAGGCGGCAAAACGCATTCCGGGGCAACGCTGGATCAAGCGGGTGATTGCGGAACTGGGCGGAAAAGATGCCACGGTTGTGGATGAAACCGCTGATCTTGAAGCTGCGGCCAGCGGAATTGTGGCGGCTGCTTTTGGTTTTCAAGGCCAAAAATGTTCAGCCTGTTCTCGTGCCATTATTGTTGAGAGCGTCTATGAGCAGGTGCTTGAAAAAGTCGTTGAAAAAACCCAAGCACTGACCCAGGGAGACCCTGTTCAATTTGAGAATTTTATGGGGCCTGTGATTAATCAGGAATCTGAAGACAAATGTCTGCGCTATATAGGCTATGGCCATGAAGAAGGTCGTTTGCTGGTGGGTGGGCATAAACTGGAGCGTGAAGGACATTTTATTGCGCCGACGGTCTTTGCCGATCTTGATCCCTCTTCCCGTTTGGCACAGGAAGAAGTCTTTGGGCCTGTCTTGGCCCTGATCAAAGCCCGTGATTACAAGCATGCTCTCGAAATTGCAAATGGCACGCCCTATGGTCTGACGGGTGCCTTTTACAGCCAGGTAGAAGCGCGTTTACAGGAAGCCCGTGATGATTTCTTTGTGGGGAATTTATACCTCAATCGTAAATGCACAGGGGCCTTGGTCGGCGTGCATCCCTTTGGTGGCTTTAACCTTTCGGGCACCGACTCAAAAGCCGGTGGCCGGGATTATCTTCTGAATTTTATGCAGGCCAAATCGGTCACGCGTAAGCTTGGATAGTGGGGGCGTGAAACGCTGGCAGTCTTGGGTTCTTTTACTGGTTTGTCTGCTTTCTTTTGCAGGGCCTGCCTTTAGCCTCGGGCCTTCGCTTCCGGGGCTTACTGGGCCTGCTGCCCAGATGCCTGAGATCAAGGTCTTTCCCAATCAATTGGTTCAGGCCGAAGCTGTCGACCCGCAGTTAAAATCCCTGTTCTATCGCAAACCCTGGACTTTTGATCAGGAGACCTTTATTGGGGTCTGGCAGGATGTTCTGCATATCCTGCCAGACCTGCAAGCTGAGTTTCAACGGCTGGAAAACCGAAATTTCAGTTCCTCTGATTATTTGAAGCTCAGTGTGTTATTGCTCGTTTTTCTGCTGCTTTTGAGTGCCCGTATTTTAGACCGCTATTTTCAGAAACGTCTTATTTCCCTGATTGATTTCATGCCCCACCATTGGCCCGAAGTATTGCGTCATTCTGCGCGATTGCTGATTGCCGTGCTCAGCCGTTCACTGATCTTTTTAACCACCCTGTTTTTAACCTATTTGGTCTGGGGCTCTTTTTCACCAGAAAGTACCTTTTTCCCAGCTTTTATTCATTTACTCTGGATTGCTGTGGTTTACCGGGTTTTACACCTGCTGTTTTATGAGCTTTTGGCCAATACCAACACCCGTTATTTTGAGGGAGAGCAAGCCGCACTCGCCCTTCGACTTTATCGGAGCATTCATTTGTTTTTGCTCTATGTGGCCCTGTTTTTATCGGGGATTGCCATTCTGGAACATATTGCCTACCGCGCCGATTTGATCAATTTTCTCTATTTTGTATTGTCGGGCTGTGTTTTGCTTTTCTCGGCCTATCTATTAACCAATAAGAAACAGATCTTTACCCTCCTGCCCAGTTTGAATGAGCCCTTTTATCAGCGCTTTCTGCGCTTTTTAGGCCGGTTCTATAATTGGGTGATTGGCTTTACCTTGGCCTTGGGGGTTTTGTGGGTGGTGGGCTATCACAACCTGACCCATATGTTGTTTTTACGTTCCTGGGTTCTGTTCTCGCTCTTTTTGGGAACGGTTTTACTGCACCGTTGGTTGCAGTCGTTGATTCAAGAAACCTTGCAGATGGGCTCTGAACCCTCCCAATTGGCCAAGCAATTGTCGAGGGCGCTCTGGTTGCTTGAAGCCTTGGTCTTCAGCCAGATATTCTTGATTTTGCTCGATGTACGGGAGCCTTTGCTGAATTGGTTGGGATACCCGATCATCACGATTGGCAACAGCTCTATGAGCATGCTTTCGATCTTCAGTGGCTTTCTGACTGTTTTTGTCTTCTGGCTTACTTCAGGCCTGATCAATGCCTATCTTGAGGAGCGTCTTTTTCCTAAATTAGACTATGATGCGGGCGTGCACCAGATGATTACCCTCAGCATTTTTTACGTTGCGATGGGTTTGGGCATTCTCATGGGCTTGAATGTGATGGGCTTTGACTTGTCTATGTTCGCCATTTTTGCGGGGGCATTGGCGTTTGGGATCGGTTTTGGTCTGCAGGGCATTGCCAAAAATTTTGCCAGTGGAATTATTCTAATTTTTACAGGGTTGGTGAAAAAAGGCGATTATATCACCGTGGGTGAGTATACCGGCTATATTCAACAGGTAAGCTGGAAAAAGGTTCATCTGCGTACCCCTGACCATGTCGATTTGATTGTGCCGACGGTCAGTTTGGTCGAATCCAGTATTGTGAATTGGACCTACTCAGGCAAGCAGGTGCGCGTGCATATTCCGGTGGGCGTTTCCTATGACTCAGATGTAGAAGAGGTGCGGCGCGTTCTTTTGGAGGTTGCCCTTGAGCACCCCGAGGTTTTGCCTGACCCGGCCCCCACGGTTTGGTTAAAAGCGTTTGGCGACAGTTCTTTAGATTTTGAGCTTCTGGTTTGGATCGACTATGAATGCATTATTGTTGAAAGGCTGAGGGGTGAAATCAATTTCTTAATCTGGAAGGCCTTGAAACGTCATCAAATTGAAATTCCCTTTCCGCAACGTGATTTGCATATCCGTTCGGGTTTGCCGCCTGCTCAGCCAGGGAATCTTACCCAAACTGAAGAGGATTCAATGGGCGAGACGGTTGAGCAATAACAGATCATCTGCATTATGGCCTCAATCGTAAGACAGCCCAATCACCCGCTCTCCATCCCACTTGGGTATGCAGTAAATGCCTGTAAAATGGTGCTGTTTGATACGCTCTACAAAAAGTTCTGTGACATAGACATTGCCTGGAACAGAGCGGTTCTTGAGAAAAATATGCACATCTTTGGGGCGAGTGGCTTCAACCTCGGCATAATTGGGAAACTCACTGCAATTGGGTAAAATGGCGGGTTTGACATGATAGCCCACCAATTCTCCTGTTTCCTGGTGATACAAACAGCTTGGCTGATTATGTTCAAGCGAAACCAAATCCTGAAAAGCATACATAAAAGGAATATTGAAAAAATACTCTCCTTTTATTTTTGTCTCTTTGCTTACTTGAATATCAAAGGCAGGCCCGCAAAAATGAATATACTGACTCTTTTGCTCGGCCTGTTCCTGAGTGGGTGGAACAAAGGGGCCGGGGTTAAATACAGCATAATAGATACCCCGTGCATTGTTTTTATAATCAATACTGTAGATTTTCATGCCTGAGCCTCGCTGTCGTATTTCAAAACAAAATCCATGCCTTTGAGTTTGTTTTTAAGGCAAAGCTCACGAAAAGTATTGGTGACTGCGGCTCTATAAACACCTGGATCTTCTCTAAAGAAATGAATGCCTTTTGGTAATTCTCTGTAAATACAGGCCCAATCTAAATCATCGCTAAAAGGCAAAATATTAGGAACAACCACATAAAAAAGTCGGTCTTCAAAATGCAATTCAATTACTTGTTCAGCTTGAGGCAAAATGAGTTCTT
Source organism: bacterium (Candidatus Blackallbacteria) CG13_big_fil_rev_8_21_14_2_50_49_14 (assembly GCA_002783405.1). NCBI lineage: Bacteria > Candidatus Blackallbacteria > bacterium (Candidatus Blackallbacteria) CG13_big_fil_rev_8_21_14_2_50_49_14. The sequence continues at coordinate 137,347 of PFGG01000064.1, forward strand.
TCAAACACTCAAATGCCTTTTGGCTGAAGGTTGGTGTTGATCCTGCAATACTGGATGAAAATTCTTTATGCTCTTTTTCCAAATTACTAGAATGAAGTAAATAAGCATAATCTCCTATTTTAAGCGGCCTGGTACGGGTTGTAGAAATATCTAAAAATTCCAAATAATATGGAGCCGAAGAATTTAATATTTTTGCATAGTAATATTTATCTGAATCACCATGTAAAGTAAAAAGCTGCATTTTACCAGTTCATTTCCTTGTTAATATCTTTGCATAGTTCTTTTAATTTAAGCTCTTTTTCATCTACATACCTTGGCCTTAGGGTTTTAAACTTTTGCCCCAATTGTTTTGAAATATGCTGAGTTGTCGCTTGGGGGTGAATCCCCGGCACAGAGGCAGAAGGCACCTTAATATTGGGGTGGTTGCTCACGTTATAAAGTATTTTTGTAACATTGACTTTGCCCCCAGAGATAAAACTTCCTAACACAATATCCTGTAAGCTCAGGCCAGGGCCAATGGGAGAGCCTGGGTTCTTGAGCACGAAGTCAATGGTTTAACCCGTAAACCGCTCAGCAAGAGTGCGGGTTCCGTTGCTCAATGTCAATAGTCATTGAAAAATGATCAATTTATGGCACCAAATGAAAAAATACTGCATGACACAGCCAGTTTAGAGATTTTTGATCTCATTTTCGGAAAGCCCTGTGTATTTGGAAATAACTTCTGAGGTTATGCCATCGGCTTTCATTTGTTTTGCAATATTTATTTTTTCTTCTTTTTGGCCTTCGGCTTTGCCTTTGGCCTCACCTTCTTGAATGAGGCGCTTGTCTTTTTCACTAATCGCAGTTGTAAACATTTGTCTGACCTCCAATTGATTGGTATAGATTTTCTCAAATGCCTGATAATCCGTGGAATCAATTCGCCCATCCACAGCAAGCATCTTGAACCAGTTTAAAAACAGTGAGATAGCCATTCTGTCTTCTTTTTCAAACAGTTCAAGTAATTCATGCTCTAACTGCTCTAGATTGTAATGGTTTTCAGCTAAAAACAAGGTGGAGACAATATTTTGAATTTGCAATAGAGTTTCTGCGCTGTATTCATTTTCGGCAATTTTCAGGTATTGGAACCCGATGCCATACTGACCGAGCACGTCATGATGTTCAATCGTTTCAGCTACAGCTTCGGGGGCTGTCCATTTCGCATCGCCATTGTAGAGCATAATCGGGAAAACTGGGGGCAATTTTTCTTTAATTTGCCCTGATTTAATCAGTGAGACATATAAGCTGGTAATGTAATTGAGGATTCTCACTGAAATAAAGCGATCTACGCTGGATTGAAACTCCAAAAGTACATAGATAAACACGTCTTGCCCATTGAGCTTGAGCTTGTAAATCAGATCACTCTCAGTTTCCCGATAGGCCTCAGAAATAAAACTGTGTTCAATGGTTTCTGCGCTGTTGAAATCCAGTTCTTTGACCCAGGGTTCATGAACGAAGGTCTCCAATAACTGACGAAAAATCGTCACATTGGAGAAAAGACGCTTGTATCCAAAATCATGGATATGGTGAACCATCTAACTGGGGGCTCCATTGGGGTGTATGCTCTTGAATCCATTATACCATTGGGGTCAAGTCGGGGTCTTCAGCTTACGGAGCCTGAGTGTTTAAGCTCAATCGTAAGAGAGACCAATCACCCGCTGGCCATCCCATTTGAGAATAAATCGAACGCCCTCTAAATTTTTCTCATGAACCCGTTTTACAAAAGTTTCTGTCACCAATGGAAAAGAAACATCAGGAAATTTGTGAAAGAAATGTACTTCTGCAGGTAATTCTGAAATTATTTCAGAATAAGTTGGATATTCTTTAGAATAGTTGATTCGAGCAGCACCCACATGATACCCCATAAAAGTATCCGTTTTGGGGTCAAACAGTGTAAAAATCTCGTGGTAATTTAAAGGCAGCAAGTCTTGTAAAACATGAAATGCCCGAGCAGAGAAAAAGTTTTCACTGCGTACTTTTTCTTGTGGGTTTTCGTGATAATATTGGTAAAAATCTTCAGAAAAATTAAAGTCAAAAGACAGTTTTGGAGCTGAATTCAGGTAGTATTCAGGTTCTACGAAGGGTTTTGCCTGAAGAATGCGCATATATACGCCTGCCCCATGCCGAAATGCCAGTGGAATATACAGTTTCATGTCTGTGCCTCACTGTCGTATCTCAATCTAAATGCTATACTTTTTAGTTTGTTTTTTTCACAAGTTTTTTTAAACTCTTCGGTTACAACTGCTCCATAAGCGTAAATTGAATAATTGAAAAAATAAGCATCTTCTGGTAACTCCTGAACCATTGAGTTCCAGTCATCGTTTTTATTTGAAAATGAGAGCAACGTAGGCTTCACAGCATAAAAAATGTGGTTTTCAAAATATATTTTTGTTATTTTTTCAGGTTCAGGAAGAAAAAAGCCTTGCAAACAATCAAAGGCTTTTTGGCTGAAAATAGGTGTAAAAGCGTTTAAATCGTCTATTCCAGGAATAATTTCAAATTGACCGTTTACAATTTTTACAGGAGTCTTCACAATTGAAATAAAATCTCCGATAGGTTTTAACCTTGAGGTATGTGAAGATTCATAAGTAAACTCGATCTGAAAGGGCTCTCGTTTATTGAGCAGAATTGCATAAGCATATTTATTTTTTCCAAGTAAATCATACAATTTCAATTCTAACTACCAACCCATTGTATTATTGATTTCTTTACAGAGTTCTTTTAAATTTAACCTCTCATGTGTAACATATTTAGGCCGAAGAGCTTGAATTTGAGAACTCATTCCTGGTTTTATTACATTTGCATAAGCTTCTGGATGAATCCCCGGAATAGAAGCTGTTGGAACAGCTTTATAGTGACGACCCACATTGTAAAACATTTTGGATAAACTCACTTTACCTTGCCAATTTGAAACAACTTTTCCCCCTAAATCTTTAAACAATACAGGCCCACTGCCAGACCAGCCAAAAATATCCATGCGAATTATGTCTTGTAAACCCAGGCCAGGGCCAATGGGAGAGCCTGGGTTCTTGAGCACAAACTCAATAGTTTCACCCGTAAACCGCCCTGTAATGCTTCTGCAAAAGAACACATTGAGCAGGGTGTTGAAATTCAAAAAAAATCCCGCTTTTGGCGGGATTTTTATGTCTATACTTAGCGTCCAGGCGGACGGGGAGGGGGGCCACCAGGCGGCGGGCCAGGCGGACGGCCAGGAGGAGGACCTCCAGGACCACCAGGCGGGGGGCCGGGGGGGCGACCAGGAGGCGGGCCTCCGGGAGGGCCAGAACGACCCAGTGAAGCTTCAACTGACTCAATGGTCTTGAGCAGCGCTTCAGCAACTTCTTTACCCAAAGAATAGGGAATCGCAATACGGGTATGTACTGGAACACATTCCTTCTGCAGGGTTTCGACTTCTTCCTGCATGATAGGGGGTAAATAGCCAAAATCAATCACGACGTTTTCCCGATCGACACGAAAGCGGAACAAGTTGGCCGGTTGACTCAGTGTATCGAGGTCACGGGCCAGGAGATCGTCGGGGGACAAGGGTTGTACCATGCTGGATGTCTCCTACGTTTCTTTCTAGCTTTGAAACATGCTACCACAGAATTCGGTCATTTTCAAAGGATGCTTGTCACCAATCCTGAATTGCTTTGCTCCAGCAGAAAAAATCAACTCAAGAATTCAGGGGCGGAGAGGTGCAAAACTCGACGCCAGCGGATATTATAGAGTTAAATGAATCGCCCTTGAAAGAGCCATCGATGCGTATTATTCAAACCACAGATTACCAGGAAATGAGCCGTACAGCGGCTTTGTTGATCCTCAATTTATTGCTTGAGAACCCACAGGCTGTGATTGGTCTGGCAACCGGGCATACCCCAAGCGGGCTTTATCGGGAATGGGTTTTGGCAAGGTACAGCCTGGGCATTGCTATGAATGGCCTGCATTTCTGTCATTTGGATGAATACCTGGGCATGGACAGTCAAAATCCTGAATCGATGGCTGCCATTTTGCGGCAACAGTTGTTTCAGCCTTTGGGGATCAATGCCGATCGGGTTCACTATATGCCTGCTGCTGACCCCGATCCTGAGCAGGCCTGCCAGGTCTATGAAAAATTGATTCAGGAATTGGGTGGATTGGATTTGCAGATTCTGGGGATTGGCCAGAATGGCCATATCGCATTTAATGAACCTGGAACATCTTTTAATCAACACACCCATATCACGCCCCTAAGTGTTTCAACGCGTAAGGCCAATGCCCGTTATTTTGCATCGGGAGAAACCCCTGAACAGGCCATGACCATGGGCCCTTCTTCAATTATGGGGGCCAAACGGATTTTGCTCTTGGCTTCTGGTTCAAACAAGGCCAATGCGGTTCAGAATATGTTGGAGGGGCCTCTGGATGAAAACTGCCCTGCCAGCTTGTTGCGTTTTCACCCCCACGCCACGCTGGTGCTGGATCGCGAAGCGGCAGCCAAGCTTTCGCCGGTGACCTTGCATCCAGCGGATTATAACCAACCTGCACCTCTCAGTGTTTATAAGCATTCTGAGAAGTTTTTTAACTCGCCCCAACGTATTTTGGTCTGCGCTCCCCATCCCGATGACGCCTCAATCAGCTGCGGTGGTACACTGGCCCGTTTAAAAGAAGAAGGCCATGAACTGCTCTTTGTATCGATGACCACCGGGCACCGCGCGGATATTCCCGATACCAGCCGTGAAGAGCGGATTGTTCTGCGCCAAAGAGAGGCTGAAAAGGAAGCTGCCTGCTTCGATAGCCAGGCCTTGGGCTTGGAGCTTGATTTTTACGAGCGATCCTACTGCCCTTCTTCTGCCGATGTCACCCGTATCCGTTCAGTTCTTTCAAGCTTTAAACCGGCGCTGGTTTTTTCTGCCTCAGCGGAAGACCGCCATCCCGCCCACCGCATGTCTGCACTTTTGCTCAAAGAGGCCTTGCAACAACATGTGCAGGCCTTGGGTACAACCATTCAACTCTGGGCCTATGAGGGGCCGTGGTTCCTCTTTGCCCGTGATGATTTTAATACTGTGGTTGAGCTTGACGACCGCCATCTGCAGCTTAAACTGGCCGGCATTCAGGCCCATCGTTCTCAAATTGAGCGCAAACGCTATGATCAGGCGGCAGAAGCGCTTTCCCGTTTCCGTGCGATTACCACACCGGAGTCAAGGCTTTCAAGCTTTGGCTCTGAAGTTCAGAATTTGGGTGAGACGATTGAAGTTTTTCAAAGGTTTGAATTGAGGCCCAGGCTTGCCACCTGATTCAAGTGTGAATTGATGTAAACTTTAAGCAAAGAACAGTTCTATTTTACGATAAGTTTATCAGGGACTGCTCTCAGTCTCTTGAGCTTCATGGTTTTTGCCAAGGAGGAAGTTTCACGCCGTGCCCCGTCTGATTTCAGGTCAAAACAGTATCTCTATTGATCAGATTCGCCAATTGAATCCGGGTCTTTCTCAGGCTGATTTAGAGACGAAATTGGCAAAGAATGGTCTGGATGAACTTTACTTCAGCTACCAGGGCCAAACCTATCTGGCTGTGGGCGAGAAAATAGATTTTCAGGCGCTGAAGGGGTCTGCGAGTGCTCAATTGGATTTGAATGGCCAAACCCTGAATGTGAAGCTTTTGGGCCAGCAGAATGAATTTAATTCCTGGGGAGAAGGCTGGGCCCAAGGTGTATCTCTGGGCGACTCTCTCAAAAAAGCCTGGACGGCCTCTTTCACTTCACCCCAATGGGGCGAAGTGATGCGCCAGAGCACTTTTGTGGGCCATATGGGGCCTGCAGACGCTCTGCCAGCCACTCAAACACCTGCTGAACCAAGACCGATCCAGACCCCATCAGTACCCGCAGATTCTGTTTCAGTTGAGCCACCGCCCACGCCTCCCGCTGCCATTCCTGAGATTCAGGCGTTTTTTACCCAGGTACATAGCGGCAAAATCGAAGACGCACAGGCCAGCAGTGAAAATCCGGATAAAAAACTGGTTCAGTTGATTGATTCAGCCACTCAGACTTTAGACATTGCGGCCTTTGAGCTGGATTCAGATCAAATTGCCGAGGCTGTTTTGCGTGCCAAAGCGAAAAATGTAAAGGTTCGGATTGTAACCGATAGCAATTATCTCCAGGAAGCTCCCCTGCAAAAACTGATCGCCGCTGGCGTGCCCGTGGTCGATGACCAGCGCAATGGGCTGATGCACAATAAATTTGTGGTGGTCGATGCGGGCACTGAGGCCGCCCAGGTCTGGACGGGTTCAACCAATTTGACGGACAATGGCTTCTGGAAAAACAACAACAATGCCGTTTTGATACATTCCAAAGAATTGGCTGAAAATTTCAAAACCGAATTTGAAGAAATGTTTGTGGAGCATAAGTTTGGTGTCACTTCACCCAACTATGTGCCCCATCCCACGGTCACGGTGGGGCATACCCGGATAGAAACCTATTTTGCGGCAGAAGGAAAAGTGGCGGGCAAGGTCGCTGAGGCCTTGAACAAAGCTGAGCACAGCATTCATTTTATGGCTTTTTCCTTTACCCACGATGCGGTTGGAAATGTGGTGGCCCAAAAATTCAACAAGAAAGTGGAAGTTCGCGGCGTTTTTGAAAATACAGGGGCAGGCACCCAATACAGTGAATATGGCAAACTCAAAGCCCTGGGTGCTGATGTAAAAAAAGACGGTAACCCAGCTGTCATGCACCACAAGGTCTTTATTATTGATGGCAAAACTGTGGTCACAGGTTCGTTTAATTTTTCAGATTCAGCAGATAAAAACAACGATGAAAACCTGCTGATTATCGAATCCCCCGAGTTGGCGCAACAATACGAAGAAGAGTTCAAGAGAGTCTATCAACGGGGGCATTGAGCCTTGAGTTGCCTCCGCTTGTTTCACTCAATTTGAGGCGGATCTTCCCGCCGGGGGGCGAGAATATGCAGGGCCTTGGGCACGATTTCAATTGAGACAGGGGTATACCCCACCAAATCTCCATCGACCTGAATTGGAACGGGTTTGCGCGCTAAGATTCGCAATTTGCGAATCGAATAGTGTTCAAAATCTACCCATTCCTTGTGGCGGCGCAGCAGCAGCGAGATCAGCGAATAGAAAGTATCTCTGAAGCGTTTGCTTTTAAAAATATGCAATTCCAGCAGGCCATCGTCCATGACGGCCTGTTCTGCAATTTTATAATCCGTGGCATAGGTCGAGGCATTGCTGACAAAAATTTGCATCACCGTGCGTTTCAGGCGGTGGCGCTTGCCTTGGGCATCTTCAAAGCGCAGTTTGAGGGTGAAGGGTTTGTGGTAAAAGAGATTTTCTACCCCTGAGGTAAAGACTGCCAGTTTGCCAGCAACAGTTTTGAGCTGTTTATTGACCCGCATCAGAATTTCAGCGTCGTAGCCGACCCCGGCCATCAAGAGAAAATAGCGCTGATTGATCTTGCCCAGGTCAATCAATTGGCTTTGCGCCTGGGGCAGGTATTCAAGGGCTTCTTCATAGTTTTGCGGTACGTTGAATTCTCGGGCCAGGACATTGGTGGTTCCTACAGGCAAAAAACCCAGTTTGACGGGGGTATTGACCAAACCTTGGGCGACTTCATTGATGGTGCCATCTCCGCCCGCTGCGATCACGATATCGTATTGCTGGCGGGCGGCTTTGCGTGCTAAATCTGCTCCCCCGCCTATTTTTTGCGTGGGTTCAATATCCACTTGCCAGCCCCGTGCTTCAAGATAGGTCTTGGCAGTTTCGGGTTGAAACTGTTGCCAGATTTGGCCCGCAACCGGGTTATAGATCAGCATGGCTTTCATTTTTGCCTCAGGTCTTGCCAGGATACAAGCAGTCTAGCTCACTTTGCTGACGTGAGAAAGGTGGCTTAGCCGATTAAACGGGCACCGGGCATGACCACGAAAAGCAGAATCGCGAGGTAGTGGCTGAGACTACCTGCCAGCACGAATCCATGCCAAAGGGCATGTGCCATGCGGAATTTATGATCATAGAGATAAAAGACAGAGCCCAGGGTATAAAAGATCCCGCCTGCGACAATCAACTGGATGCCCCCCGACTGTAAACCGGCCTGCAAGGGCGCGAATACCAGCGTGATTGACCATCCCATACCGACATAGGCCAGGGTTGAAAGCAGATTATTGCCCATGGGCATGAAAATCTTGTGCAGGCAGCCCAGACCTGCGATCAGCCAGAGCAGACCCAACATGGGCAACCCGCTGGGGTGATCCTTGAGCACAACCAGACCCATGGGGGTAAACGAACCCGCAATCAAAAGGTAAATTGCGCAATGGTCAATGATTTGAAAGGCTTTTTTATGCACCATATCTGTGGCCAAAGAGCCATGGTAAAGAATCGAGGCGGCAAAAAGCAGAATCAAGGTGGTTCCATAGACTGAGCTGGCGACAATCGGTTGCCAGTGGCGGGTCATGGTGCTGAAGGCCATGAGCACGGCAAACCCTATTAGGCTGAGAAAAAGCCCTAGAAAAGCAACCGTGATATTTGCGATTTCTTCAAATTGATTGGCATTGATACCCTGTTTAAGCCAGGGGGCTTGGGGGGAAGAGAGTGAAATATTCATACTTTTATTATATTTCCTTGAGATGTGTCCCGATCCCAGTGACTATCTCAGGCAGGTCTTTTTCCTGTCACAATTTGGTCAAAGTGGTTTTGCCTTCTCCTTGGGGAATGGTTTCACTGCTCAAGAGTTCTGGCCCGTCTTAGGGGTCTGTGGTATTCTGACTGAGTCAGGCGCATGCCACTGACTGTTTTCCTCTGAATAATTCTGCCGGAAAAAGGCCCCAAAGATGTCCTCGTTACAAGCATCCTTTAATTTAATGATGAACGCGCCCTTGACGCTTTCTCACCCGATCGCTTTGCTCAGCCTCAGCCTGAGTATTTTAGGTTTGCTTTCTGCCCTGGGTGTCTTTTGGCTGCGAAAATCCGTCATTTTACCTGAACTGAAAAATCTACAGCAAGAACAGAGAGAGGTTCAGCAGGAACTCAAGGAAGCCCGTCAGGAACTGGCCATTGTCAAAGACCAGATGAACGAAGCCTTGGGAATTCTTTCTGAACTGCATCTTCAGGCCCGTCTTTTAACGGTCTTTCGCGTCATTCTCTCAGTTGCGCTCCTTTTGGGTCGTACTGGGGCTTTGGCGTTGGTTTTCAGGTTTTTGAACCGGCATATCTGGTGGCAGACCCTGGCCAAAGAAGGTATTGATGAACTGGTGGAACGTCTCCGGGATTACCTCAATAGCCCCCGTACCCACCGGTCTTAAGGAGAAATGAAAGCATGAGTCGAGCGAAAACCGGAAAGTCCCGACGCAAGGGGCGTTTTTTTCCTTTCTTGATTGGATTTTTATTGGGCGCTGCAGCGGGTGGTGCCGTGGGGCTTTTACTGGCTCCACGTTCAGGCGCAGAAAGCCGTCATTTACTTTCAGAAAATTTGAACCAACGCCGTGAAGGTGCGAGCAAGGTCGTGAATGAAACACGGCACCAGGCGCAAAAGAACAGTGGCGACCTGCTCTCTCAGGTGCAGGAACGCTGGAGTCTGCTTCTGGGCGCGCTTCAGGCCGGCAAACAGGCTGCGCGTGAAAAACACCAGGAATTGCGTCAAAAGCAATCGGCTCCCAAAGGAGGAAAAGCATAATGGCTTCCTGGATTTTATTGGGGATTTTAATTGGCCTGACTCTGGCCTCGGTCTCGATTTTATGTTGGCAATTGGTGCAAGTGCTTTTGGACCTGCGTCAGATTTTGGGGCTTGTCAAAGAGCTGACCCAGGAGGTGAAACCAGCTTTGCAGGATGTCAATGAAATTCTGCATAAATCGAATCTTGCCATGGATGAAGCAGGTAATACGTATCAGGCTTTGGGTGAAAATGCCCGTGAAGCGATGGGCTATCTGGGTAAACTCAAATCAGGCCTTCGCCACTGTTTTCTTGTGGCCAAAGCAGGTGTCTCTAAAGGCATAGAAACCTTTCGCTCTGGCGATGCAGGAGCGGTGAGCGATTCAGAACCGGTGTCTGCAGAGCCTGCCGAGGTGCTTTAAATCGATGGAGAATCAGCAGGCCCGACTCAAACTGAAACCTGGGCGCGAGAAATCTGTCCAGGGGCGACACCCTTGGGTTTTTTCGGGGGCGATTGCGACCCTTGAGGGAGAAGCCGAGCCGGGTGATCTGCTCACTCTGGTTTCTCACAGGGGAGAATTTTTAGCGCAGGGTTTTTACAATCCCCATTCCCAGATCGTGATGCGCCTGATCAGTTTTCGCAAAGCGGAGCTGAACCCTGATTTTTTCCGGGAGCGTTTGCGGGCTGCGATTCAGTTTCGCCAGAATTTAAAACTTACAAGCAATGCCCTGCGTTTGGTTCACGGCGAGGCTGACGGTTTACCCGGCTTGGTGGTGGATGCCTATGGGCCTTTTCTTGTTTTGCAGATTTCATGTTTGGGCATGGCCCGTATCAAACCGCTTTTGCTTGAACTGCTTCATGAGCTTTTGCAACCCGAAGGCATGATCGAACGCAGTGAATCGGCGGGTTTGAAAGAAGAGGGGTTGGAACCTGTGCGGGCGGTATTAAGTGGGCCGGAGGCCCCCCGAACCGAGGTGTTTGAAGATGCTGCCCGCTTTTCAGTGGATCTATTGGCCGGACAGAAAACCGGATTCTTTATTGACCAGCGCGACAACCGGGCTTTGATCGGACGTTTGGCGGCAGGCAAGCGTCTTTTAAACTGTTTTTCTTATACAGGGGGCTTCAGCCTGCACGCTGCCCTGAAGGGCGCACAGACCTGTTCTGTTGAAATTTCTGAACCAGCCCAGGAATTGGCACGTGAAAATTTTCGCTTGAATGGTCTCAACCCTGAAGAACACCAGTTTGTCACCGCCAATGTTTTTGACTATCTGCGTCAGATGGAGCCTGAGTTTGACGTGATTGTGCTGGATCCTCCCGCTTTTGTGAAGCATAAATCCCATCTCAAACAGGCCACGCGGGCCTACCAGGATATCAACCGGATTGCCATGCGTCAAAGTGTTGCGGATGGCTTGCTTTTAACCTGTTCCTGTTCGCATTATCTGGATTGGGAACTCTTTCAAAAAATTCTTTTTTCTGCAGCCACCGAATCGGGGCGACAGGTTCAGATTTTACAAAGATTGGGTCATCCACCGGATCATCCGGTGTCTCTTTTTCATCCTGAAGGTGAATATTTAAAGGCCTTTTTACTGCGGGTGCTCTAAGGTTATTTTGCGTTTAACATTTATTCAATAATCGGTAAAATCCGTTCAGTTTCTTGCTCTCCAGCCAGATAAGTTAAGTATCGGCAGCGTATATTTAATTTTGGCGTAGAGAGAGGCCCCTATGAAACTGAAACAAAGTTCCCGCTTGCAAAAATTCCTGACCGGAACCCTGGCTTTGGTGGGTTTGGTGGGTTGTGGTGGTTCTCAAATCCCTCTTTCTGCTATGCAATATGCGCCCCAAGCTTATGCTGCCCCCCAAATGCTTCAGGCCATGCGTGCCCCTTCTCTTCAAGCCCAATCTGCTGCCGGGATTCAAGTCAGTTTTGTAAAAGCTTATGGCCGTACGATAGCTGAAAACGAGGCAGTTTCACGCCAAGATGCCAACGGCCCCAGCGCCATGTTGATTCGCTTGATCGATTCTGCTCGCAAAACCCTGGATGGTTCTTTTTACGATATTGACAATCAAGACGTTGTTGCTGCTCTGTTACGGGCCCGCAAACGCGGCGTGCGTGTTCGTCTGGTGACGGATACCGATAATCTGACGGCAAAAAATTCAGGCCCTGCTGGCCCGCCCCGTGTCGCGATTACCCAATTGAAAAAAGCAGGGATCCCGATCGTTGACGATAAACGCTCTGGCATTATGCACAATAAATTTTTGGTTGTGGACAGCCAATCGGTTTGGACGGGTTCTACCAATCTGACCGATAGCAGCCTTTTTCATCACAATAACAATGCCCTGAGCCTGCGGTCTGCACAGTTGGCTGCCAGTTATACCGCTGAATTTGAGCGCCTGTTTACACAACGTATCTTTGGCCCCAATCCTCCCCGTCAGGTGCCCTATCCCCGTGTCAAAATTGGCTCTGCGACAGTGGATGTCTATTTTTCACCTCGCGGCGGCGGCCAGGAAGCGGTTTTAAGAGAATTGGGCAATGCCAGAAAACGGATCATGTTTATGACCTTTTCCCTGACCGATCAAAGTGCCGGTGCTCTGATTGAGGCCAAGCAAAAACAAGGGGTTCAAATTTCTGGGGTATTTGACAGCTGGTTGGGAGCCAGTCGCTATACCTTGTTTAACCCTTTAAAAGCCGATGGGATGGATATGCGCAAAGATGGCAATGAAGCTTTGCTTCACCACAAGGTGATTATCGTCGATGATACGGTGATTACAGGTTCCTATAACTATTCCAACAATGCTGAAAATTCGAACAATGAGAATTTTCTGATTATTCGCAATGCGCCTGCCATTACCCAGGCCTATGTGGAAGAGTTCCAACGGATTCGCTCAATTTCAAGATCAGGCTCAGTTCGCCCTGATTACCGTGGTCTTGAGGATTAGTCAGCATGGGCCGCGCCAGACCCTTATTAAAACTCCTGATCAGTGCGGCACTGCTCTCCTCTTGTGGGCGGGTACCCAGCCTGCCAGCTGTTCCTCAGCCCCAGCCTTCTGCACCCACAGAGACGCCTGCCCCGCTGCCTGATCTCGATTTGCCACTGCCTGATCTTCCTTTTTATCCCCCTGGAAGCCAAGCCATGGAAAAAATCTATGCGCCGATCGTGATTCTCGATTCGCGTGAGCCTTCACCTTTGACTTCTGTTGAAGCCCATATGCGTGTGGGTGTCAGTTTACAGGGCGATTTTTCTAAAAAAAGCATCACCGTTGAACCCTTGGTTCAGGGGCCTGAACTAAGTAAATACGCCCAACCTGTTTTGAACCGTTTTGGTCAGGATTATTTACTCTTTCTCAATGCCCGCCGCCAGCGCGCAGCATTTCAAAACACTGTCTATGTCAATAAAACTGAAAATGGGGCCTTTACCTATCTTCAGTACTGGTTTTTCTATTCCTATAACGATACCAAAATGCTGGGCGGGCCACCCGGTGGCATTGTGCAAAAATGTGGAAATCACGAAGCAGACTGGGAACATATGAGCCTGCGGATCAATACCCAGATCTTTCAAAAAGCGCGTACAGAGCAGGACTATTTGAACGCCATCGACGATATCTATCTTTCGCAGCATACCCGTTTTCAACATCTTGATCGCAAGTGGTTCCGCCAGGGGCAACTTGCTTTTCAAGGAACGCATGTGCAGGTCTATCCTGCCAATGGCTCGCATGCCACCTATCCCCGTCCGGGCCGTTATTTTATGCAGAACCTGGCGGGCTTTAAAACCTATGATATCAACGATGGTTTAGGGCAAAAGATCGATACCTCTCAGGGCAATCTGGCCAATATTCGCGAACAGCCTTGGTTCAGCTATGGGGGCAGATGGGGAGCTATCAACCACGATGTCTGCAATCTGGTGGAAGCCGTTTCTCCAGCCTCCAACGATGGCCCCTATGGTCCCGGTCATGGCGATCAACCCTATTGGTTTTACCAGAGCGATTGGTATGGGGTGAATCGCCCAGTCGTTACCCCTGTCAATGGCTAAACCCACCCTCTGTGCCTGGCGCGGTGAGCAGAAGGTTTTAGAAAACGTCATATTGGCCAATCATTTTTTCTCGCGTTTAAAAGGGCTGCTGGGGCGCAAAAGTATCGCCCCAGATCAAGGACTCTTAATTCGACCCTGTCATTCTGTACATACGATGGGAATGAAGTTTAGTATTGGCGTTGTTTTTCTCGACAAGGATGGGAAAATTCTGCATTTGATTCTAGACATGGCTCCCGGTCGCTTCAGCCCTGTGATCAAAGGGGCCCGTCAGGTCTTGGAGTTACAGCCTGAACGTCTGCAGAGCCTGAATTTAAATATTGGCGAGTACTTGCGTTTTGCTCTTTGAACTCTTTCTGACCCTGGGTCTTTTAAGTGCAGGCATTTTTCTTCTGTGTCTGCCAGACAGCCTCGCCCATCCTACAGATAAAGCCCAAGAAGGTCTGATCGGCGTGGGAGTGGTGGCACTGGTTTGTTTCTTGCTCGCTGTTTTCGTACCCAAGCCCCACGCTTTGCCTCCGCCCTGGCGCCCTCAAGACCCCTTTGGGCAGTCGGCTGGGCTTGAATTGGGGCTGCAAACCAAGGCCGTATTGCCCCTGGTTTACCAGCCCAAGTTGGCTTGGCTGGGTAAAACCCTTCAGGGACGTCGGCTCACTCACAAACCGATCGGTTTGTTTCAGAACCCCCAATTTGCCTTTCGGCGTGCAGGGGCCGAGGTTTATTTTGACTGGCGCTATGGTCTCAAACAGGCCAGCAAAGCGCCTTTTTCACCCCGTCTGATTGTCTTGCATTCCACCGAGGGAGAAGATGAGGCCCATGCCTTCGCGATTTTTAATCGCAATACTTCGCAGCAATACCTGGGGGGAGCCTGGACCCATTTTAGCATTGATCCCCAGGGCCAGATTTATCAATACAGCCCTTTGAATCGCATCAGCAAAGGGCAGGCTGGGATTGATGATCAGGCCGTCGGGATCGAATTGGTGGGAACAGCCAGTCTCTGGTCTGAGCAGGGCTTGCAGACACGTAAGGGCTCGATTATTCAGCGTTGGCAGGCGGGTGAAAAGGCTCAATTGGAAAGTGCAGTGGATTTGGTTCAGACCCTTCAAGATTTGTTTGAGATTCCCAATACCCGAATATATTCCCACGAAGATATTGGGAAATTGGCATTGCGTATAGGCTTTGGGCCCAGCCAACCTGATTATTTTGGTTTGCGTGAAAGCATTCGGGATACGGTCTATCTGGCACTCAAACCTGATTTGGGGCAGGGTCGCAAACCTGATCAGTTCTACGGCTTTTTAGAACCCTATGACCGTCAGGATCCTGGCAAAGACGTGATGCGGGTAATTTATGCTTCGTCGCGCGCGAAATCGTGGCGGGAGGGGAAAGGCCCAAAGAACTGAAAATATTGGCAGGGAATTTTGCCATTGAAGAGTTTGCGGCGTTTACTGGCTTGCCGGTTGATCGCCGTTTCTAAACCATGATCTGCACTGAGCACAAACCATGACCAGGTTTCCTGGCTGTCCATCAGGGCTTTCAGATCTTTATACAGCGCCAATACTTCAGCTTTTTCACCGATTCGTTCGCCATAGGGTGGATTGGTGATCAAGACCCCATATTTTTTCCGGGAGCGAAATTCAGATAAATTCAAGGTTTGAATGGCGACCTGATCACTGACCCCTGCATTTTGGGCATTTTGACGGGCTTTGCGCAGAACTTTGCTGTCACTGTCTGAGGCCAGGATGCGAAAATCGCCAGGAAGCTCCTGTTCTTGGGCCTGGGTGCGCAGGGTTTTCCAGAGTTTGAGATCGGCTTCAGGCCAGGTTTCTGCTGTGAATTTACGCTTTAAGCCCGGTGCACGGTTCAGTCCAATCAAGGCTGCTTCGATGGCGATCGTACCTGAACCACAGCAGGGATCACAGAGAATCCGAGAGGGCTCCCAGCGACTGAGTAGAACCAAAGCTGCTGCCAGGGTTTCTTTCAGGGGGGCTTCACCGGCATCACTGCGGTAGCCGCGTTTGTGCAAGCTCGGGCCGGTGGTATCGAGCATCAGGGTGGCCTGATCATTCAGCATGGAGATTTCGATTTTATACAGCGCCCCGTCTTCAGGAAAGGTTTGCAGTTTGTATTTGCGCTGCATGGCTTTGATCAGGGCTTTTTTCACCAGGGCCTGGCAGTCGCGTACACTGAAAAGCTTGGATTTATGCGAGCGTCCGGTAATATGCATCACTGCGTCGGGGGGCAACCAGTCTTCCCAGGGCAAAGCACAGGTTTGATCAAAAAGTTCATCAAAGTTTTCTGCGGGAAAACTTGCCAATTCAATCCCAATCCGATCGGCTGTGCGTAGCCAAAGCAAGGCTTTGGCGAGTTCGGCCTGGCCTCCGCGAAAACGAACCTTGCCGTTTTCAGTTTGAAGAATTTCAATGCCCAAATTACGCAGTTCTTCGCTGACCAAAGCTTCAAGACCAAATGAGCAGGCGGCAACCAGGGTTTGAGGGGTATTAAAAATCGGCATCAGGCGTGTGGCATATGTACGCGACGGCGTGTGGCATCTAGCAATTGCTGGAAATTGGTGCGCTGTTGATCCAGGTGTTCAAAGTTGATCTGGTCTTCAAAACGCTCACGGGTGTGCTCATCCAATTCCTGAATCGCCAGTACGATTTTTTGGTAGCGTGCATCCAGTTCTGCGTCAAATTGCTCAGCCCGCGCCACTGACTCTGCACTGGAGTGCATGCGCAATTGAATAATATGGCGGGTGAGCAGTTTAAAGTCCTGTTTAACCCATTCACTCATCTCGGCCAATTGACGCGAAATTTTTAAGCTTTTGGCGTAATACTGGGCCAGCGCTTCAATTTTTTCGAGTGCGGCGACTAGTTTCTGAACATCGTATTCTTTAACGAGGATATCAAGCCTTTGGCGAATTCCCGTAGAAAAGGCCTGCAGTTCATGGGAGCGGTGTTCCAACTCAGCCAGTTCTTCACTGCGAACGATGATTTCAGGGGCGGGCTCATAATCTAAAAGCTGCTGTTGGGTATAGAGCAGGGTTTCTGTTTTGGTATACAGATCTTTCAGATTTAAATTGGCTGTTTCAGGGGAGATTTCCTCCATGCGAACGCCTGCAATCATACAGAGTTCACTGAGATCTGCAAAGGCATTTGAAACCACAGAGCAGGTATCAATCAGGCGGTTTAAATCCAAGGCTTCAGGGAAATCAGGCGCCAGGCGCAGGGCGATACGCACGTATTTGCCTGCGGAGTGATAATCTTCAAGAATGGTCAGGAGATAGGCCATGCCCAGGAAGGGCTCAGGGCGTGAGCGGCCATATTGAATGGCCATAATAAATTTATCGCAGGATTGAACGAGTTTTTCCTGGCGTTCGTTGCCTTCAAGTTCTTGGGCTTCAGAAAGCGCACGCATGCCCTCAGACCAAGCCAAACCAAAATCACTGTCGCGATCGGTCTTTGAAAGCTGACTGTCCAAGGACTGTAAAAACTGATCCACCCGATCTCCTTTTCTGCACTCTGCGATTTATGCACACCCTATCTTAGCATAATCCAGTCAGGGGGGGGAAAGCTCGCCTTCCCCCCCTGACTGATTAACGTCCGATAAACTGGGCTGCTACCCAGCCAATTTCACCATTGGGCAAACGGATTTTGGCCCATGAAAAACCCTGGCTTTTGACCAATTTATCGGAAAGCAGAGTTACAGGCGTGCCTTCAGAGGCCACCAAAATGATTTTGGATTGGGTATTTGAATCTTTGCGGATATTGACCTTGTCGCCGCGAATGAAGCGACGGCGGCTGCTGGTTTGCGCAGGGGCCTTGGCCGGTGCTGCGGTGGCTCCACTTGTTTTCAGGAATTGAGAAACAATCCAGCCTTGGGTGCCATTGCTCAGCTTGATCGCATGCCAGGTATATCCGCCCTGCTTCACGGGTTTATTGGGCAGAAGGGTGACTTGGGCAGGGGCTGAAACCCGGCCTACAATTTTGCCTTGGGTAGAGGGCAAACTGCGGATATTGATATCGCTGCCGACAATGCTGCTTGTTTTGCTGCTGGAGCTGGGAGCTACCGGCGGTGCCACGGGTGTTTTACCGGGGCCGACCGCAGGCGGGGCGACCTGTTTGGGGCTGCCCAGGAAATTGGCGGCAACCCAGCCTTCCTGACCATCCCGCAGGCGAATATGCATCCAGGAATACCCATCGGCTTTGATGGGGTTATTGTCAAGCAGTTCAACGGTGGTTCCGCTCATGCCTCTTGAAACCAAGGTGCCGCTGAGGGAGGGCGAACGACGGATATTGATATTGTCGCCATTTATCGTTCTTTCGCCGACAGGGCGGGTGGCGGGTTGGCTGTTTGTTTCAGGGTGGGAAGGCAAGGGCGTGGCCTGAGGAGCAGCCGTCAATGAAGTCACCAAAAGATTGGCGGCAACCCAACCGACGGTCCCTTCGCTGTTTTTGACCTTGCTCCACTGATAGCCATCTGATTCATAGGCCTTGTCCATCAGAATTTCGACCTGTGCGCCGCGTTTTAGCGTGGCCAGCGATTCTGCATAGAGATAAGGTGATTGGCGGATATTGACGCTGTCAGCATTGACAAAGCGCATATTGGCAGTGGGAGAGGAGGTATTGGGGCTTGTGGAAGCACCTGGGCCAATCGGTTGAACCGTTTGGCTGGCATCGTTCATGGCCTTATTCCATTGTTCCAGGCGTGCGAGGATGGTGGGGTTGGTATCGGCATTGGGGGCGGTTTTTAAAAGCTCGATTGCGTCCTTGTATTTGCCCTTATATGCCAGTAAAGAAGCTTGTTGCATGATTTCATCCGCTTTTTTATCGTCGGATTTATTGTTCAGCATGGCTTTCCATTTTTGCGTGGATTCGTCAATTTCCTTATCCAAAGGCGTATTGCGAGGGGCTTGGCTGACCAACTGCAGGGCTTTGTCGTATTCTTCGTTTTGGGCAATATTCAGGGCGCTGTAATATTTCAGGCGGGCCTCTTTGTATTGGGCCACAAAAGGATGTTCGCGATCGAGACGTAAGATGCTCTCATAGGCCACTTTCGCTTCATCCATGCGGTTAAATTTGACATAGAGTTGAGCCAGGGCGATTTGAGATTTGAGATGATCGGGATTGACTTGGGTGGCCTGTACATAAAATCCCATTGCTTTTTCTTCTTCGCCTTTGCGTTCAAGCGCTTCAGCATAGGCATAGAGTTCGTCGGCATTCTGGGGATTGGGTGTTTTCAGATCAGGCGCTTCTGCGACCGGGGGTGCTTTGCTTTCCTGGGGGTCAGGGGCTTGTGCCGAAGCGCAGCCCTGCATGATTTGTAAACTCAGACTCAGGCAGAGGGCGATATATATTTTCTTACGTAATTTCATTGTTTTTCCTTTACTTCCCATGTATCACCGGAATAGAGCAGTTTACGAAGGTCGCCTGCTCCTTTTTTCTCCCGGACATCTTCAATTTGACGGTGCACTTGCTCCGAATAGCTGGGGGCTTCAATCGAGCGGAAGACCCCCAAAGGAGCAGGAAATTCAGGCGGACGCATCCGACTGAGAAAATAGGCCAAGGTCGGCTCCTGCGCACGTTCGTCGTGCACAAGTAAATCGGCTTCGGTGATGCCATTTTCACCCAGGGTGACTACTTCAGGCGTAATGCCATTTAAGCGGATCCCCTTGTCGCGTTTGGCACCAAAAACCATCGGTTTGCCATGTTCAAGGCGCAGTTGGTTTTCTTCTTTGCTGGCACGGTCTGTAATATGTTTATGCGCACCATCGTTGAAGATCACGCAGTTTTGTAAAACTTCGACCACGGAAGTGCCTTTGTGGGCTGCTGCACGGGTCAGAATTTCCTGCATATATTTGGGCTCAGCATCGATGGTGCGGGCGAAGAAGGTGGCTTCTGCGCCAATCGAAAGACTGGCTGCTGAAAATTTCCGCTCCAAAGAACCATAGGGGGAGGATTTTGTCACCAGCCCTGTGGGACTGGTGGGCGAATACTGACCTTTGGTCAGACCGTAAATTTCGTTATTGAAGAGAATAATATTCACATCGAGATTGCGGCGAATCGCATGAATAAAGTGATTGCCACCGATTGAGAGCGAATCCCCATCCCCTGTAATCACCCAAACCGAAAGATCGGGGTTGATGGTTTTCAGGCCCGTGGCAATGGCTGCGGCCCGGCCATGAATGGTGTGAAAACCATAGGTAGACATATAATAGGGGAAACGAGAACTGCAGCCAATTCCCGATACAAAGACAATTTTTTCCTTCGGAATTCCGAGCGTGGGCATTAAGGATTGGATCGAGTTCAGAATGGCATAATCGCCACAGCCCGGACACCAACGAACCTCTTGATCAGAGGCGAAGTCTTTTTTTGTAAGGGTTGTGTTTTCTGACATCATTCCTTCTCCTGTTCGAGCAGTTGCTCAATTTTTTGCTTCACTTCCCGAATTTTAAAGGGCTGTCCTTGAATTTTACAGAGAGATTCAATCGGCTGTTCGTAGGTATATTTCAAGACCTTGGCCAATTGACCCAGATTGAGTTCGGGAACCAAAATCTTTTTAAAGCCTTTCATCAGGCTCTCAAGATTGCGTGGAAAAGGGCTCAGATAACGCAGGTGGGCATGTGAAACAGATTTTCCTTCGCGCTGAAGCTGCTGTACGGCTGAGAAAACTGCACCGTAGGTGCCTCCCCAGCTAATCACCAGCACGTCTCCACTATCTTCGCCCGTGACTTCCTGTTCGGGAATGAAATCTGCAATGCGTTGAATTTTTTCTTCACGTAGCAGACTCATTTTTTCATGGTTCAGTGGATCATAGCTGACATTGCCCGTGTTTTCCTGACCTTCCAGGCCTCCGATTCGGTGTTCAAAACCAGGCATGCCGGGAATGGCCCAGGATCTGGCAAGATGGGTTTCGTTGCGTTGAAAAGGTTTGAATTCAGTGGGATCACTGGGGCGACGGACCTGAATTTCAGGCAGTTGATCAAGATCCGGGAGCTTCCAGGGGCCGGTTCCGTTTGCAATATAGCCATCGGAAAGCAGAATCACAGGGGTCATGAAGGTCACTGCAATTCGGGCTGCTTCCAGGGCCACCTCGAAACAGTCTGTGGGTTTGCTACAGGCCAGTACGCAGAGAGGAGACTCTCCGTGGCGGGAATAGAGCGAGAGCATGAGATCGGATTGCTCGGTTTTGGTCGGCATGCCGGTTGAGGGGCCTGCTCGCTGGACATCAATAATCACCAGGGGCAGTTCTGTTTTGACCGCCAGACCCATGGCTTCAGCCTTGAGGCAGATGCCAGGCCCAGAGGTCGAGGTGACGGCCAGTCCGCCCCCATAGCTGGCACCGATTGAGGCGCAAACCGCTGCAATTTCATCCTCGGCCTGAAAAGTGATCACACCATACTCTTTGTGCTTGGAAAGCTCATGCAGGATATCGCTGGCGGGGGTAATTGGGTAGGTGCCTAAAAACAGGGGAATCCCGGCCTGTCGGGAAGCTGCGATCAGACCCAGGGCCAAAGACTGGTTGCCTGAAATGCTGCGGTAGGTGCCTGGTTCAATTGATGCAGGTTTGATTTCAAACGAACTGGGCATCAATTCTGCCGTATTGGCATAGTTATAACCGGCCTGCATGGCAAGTTTATTGGCTTCAGCCAAAAGGGGTTTTTTCGAAAATTTGCGATCAATCCAATCTTTGCTCGGGCCCAGGGGGCGATTGTACATCCAATACATCATGCCCAGGGCAAAGAAGTTCTTGCAGCGCCCCTTTGAGCGGTTGTCAATTTCCAAGGACTCGAGGGCATTTAAGGTCAGCTTGGTGACATCAACTTTGATCAGCCGGTAGCCTTCCAAACTGCTGTCTTCCAGGGGGTTGCTGGCATATCCCGCTTTTTCAAGATTTCGGCTCGTAAACTGAGATTCATCAATCACAACGGTCGCCCCTTTGGGGAGAATCGGCAAATTCACCTTGAGGGCGGCAGGATTCATTGCTACCAAAACATCGGGTTCATCGCCAGGGGTATAGATTTCTACTTCACCAATCTGAACCTGAAAGCTGGAGACCCCTGGGAGGGTTCCGGCTGGGGCGCGAATTTCAGCGGGGAAATCGGGAAAGGTGGCAAGATCATTGCCGACAATGGCTGAGGTATTCGTAAATTGAGTTCCGGTGAGTTGCATACCATCTCCGGAATCTCCGGCAAAACGAATCGTAACTTGATCCAGTTCGAGGCGGGATTTGGTAGTCATGGAAAAGTGACCTTCATGCAGAATTTTGGCGGGTTTGCGGCAAAACCCTATGCCGTTACTCAGACATTTTAGCACGTTCACGGCATGCTGGGGCAGAGAGATTTTGGGGTGAGAAGGGTCATTATCCAAGCGTTTCAGCTGGCTCTCAGCGATTTTTGCCAATCGAGAATTTTTTCAATCACCCATTCTGGAGCATCCAGGGGCAGGTCATGCCCGGCATGGGGATGGCTCTGGTAAGGGAGTTCAAGAAATTTTGCCAAAGCGCGTGTACATTCAGGGTTGACGAAACGATCCCCTTCGGAATTGAGCAGTAAAATCGGCGTTTGCTTGGGTTTGCTTCCGAGTTGGTACTGTGAGGCTGCGTAGAGTTGGCGCAGGGCATTTTCGCGTGAAATGGGCCGGATATGCTGAATCTTTGCAAATTTAGAGGCAGCAATCAAATGGTGGTGAGGTTCATTGCTGACCAGTCTGAGCAGATGACGCTCTCTGGCCTCCAGGTCGCGGGTGACCAGTAGCAGGCGCAGAATCCAGGGGTAATTATGCGGTTGCAGGCGATGATGCACGGGGCTGAGCCCGCGCAGGCTGGTATTGATCAGTACAGCCCCTGCAAATTGGTCTGGATAGCGCACCAACCATTCCAGCGTGATCATGGCCCCCAAAGAGATCGAGAGAATCCAGGGTTTGGCTGAAGTTTCGGAATTCTGCCTTAAAAAATCTGCTTGAAGGGCTTCTACCATGCCCGCAATCGAAGTGGGGCTTTTTTCTTGAAAACGATGACCTGTGCCGGGAATTTCAAGAAAATGCAGATCGGACTCTGGCTGGGCTTGTTTGAATTGGCGGGGAAACTGAAGCCAATGGCCTGACTCTCGAATCAAGCCCCTTAAAAAGAACCAATGGGTCATGGACTTTCTTGATCTAAGATGCTGAGATCGGTGCCCAATCCCAAAATCCGAATAAAACGGCCGGGGTGGTCTCCTCCAGGCAATTGCTTGCCGCTCAGACGCAAAATAATCGAAACTTGGTGACCTTCGCGGTGATTCAGCTTGAGCAGAACCGGAGACTCCGGTAAAACGCCTGCTTGGATGCTGTCTTTGAGTTCGGATAACCAGGTGGTTTGGGCGTCGGGTAAAAATAATTTCCAGCTCTTCCAATCATTGTCCATGTGCACATAACCCAACATCTGTTTCCAGCGCGAAGAAAAATAGATCGTATCGTTGGTGGGATTCCACTCAAAGAAGCCATCCTGACTGGCGTCTACAAAGAGCTGCAGAAGTTCCTGCTGGTGTTGAAGATCTTCTTTGAGCTGGGCTTCAAGGGTTTCATCCCGAAAAACATAAACCACCCGCAAAGCCTCTCCTTCCGCATTTCTGAGAATGCGTCCACTGCACCAGAGCGTAATCAGGGAGCCATCCTGGTGCATAAAGCGGGTGCGGTGTTCAACCGTGCTCTCGTCCCCATTAATGGCGTTCCAAATCAGGTTTTGAACAGGCTCTGCTTCTGCGGGTGAAAGGGCATTGAAAAAGATTTGAATAATTTGAGGAATAGCGATGCGACCAAAGCCCAACATGACTTTCAGACGCTGAGAATAGCGGGCAACGCCAGATTTTAAATCCCAATCCAACATGCCTTCTGCGGCTTCTTCAGCCAGAATTTTTTGCAGCTGTTGCTCCAGCGTTTGTCCTGGGGTGGGGTGTTCTTCGGGCCGAAAACTCAGCAAGAGACCCTGCTGTAAGCGTACCAGTTTGACTTCATACGCCGCTAAATCAGGGTTGTCTGAGAGATTGTAAGTCCATTCCTTGTGTTCTCCCGAATCCATGACGTGTTGATAGATCATCCAAATCGAATCGGGAATATGTTCAGGAAAATCTCTGCGCAAGCGCAAAGGCCCTGTGACTTCATTGGAAATACCCAGCCACTCTGCAGCTTGGGAATTGAGGTTTTCAATCTCAAAATCATGTATCTTGCCTTCTGTATCGTGTACTGGAACACAATAGAGACAAGGGTTAAACGCACTTGCCATGACAGCGCTGATGACGGCTTCATCCAAGGACACGATCCAGAACCTCTTTTCGCAAATTTACCAGAGCAGCGAGAAGACTGGCTTTCACAGCATAACCAAAGCGCTGAAAAAACTCAAGCCTCCATGAATCGGTTTTGAGCGGGACAGGGTTTATTCCTGGTGCCACATTCGGGCAGGATGCGCCAGGCGGGTGTGAATCTGTTCGGCAACCCGCAAACCCGCATCGACACGTTTGTTCTTGCGAATATTTTCACGCATGGCCTGATAAGCGGCTGGATTTTCAATCAAATTCCGGATAGCCGGGATCAATTCTGAGGACTCGTCGATGACTGTACCGATGCCATTGTCACGAATGAAATCCACATTGCCTTTTTCCTGGTACATGGTGTAATTGCTGTCATCGAGAATGATCGGCAAATCACAGGCCATGGCCTCCATAATCGTACCTGGGCCAGGTTTGGTAATTACAGCATCTGAGATACTCATTAAACTGGGAACTTCAGTGGTGAAACCAAAGGGGTGAATCGGAATTGGAGCCTGACTTGCAAATTCCTGCATCTGTTGAAAGAGTTTTTGATCTTTGCCGCAGATCGCCAGCACCTGAACAGGCAGTTGACTGGCGGCGATCATCTCTGAAAAACGCAGAATGTTTTTGCCACCTGAGCCCCCCATCATAATCAAGAGGGTAAAACGATCGGCTGCCAAACCATATTGTTTGCGCAAGACCTCTCGCGGGGGCAGGGGCTGTGAAAAGCGAATATCCATTGGATGCCCGAGAATTTCGATTTTCTGCGCTTCGACGCCATGCTGAATACAGGCTTCACGGGCTTCGGGGGTGGAGACGATGATTTGATCACAATAGGGGTGAACCCAGGAATCTCGAATGGTGACGGCATCTGTGACGACGGTCAGATTGGGAATATAGCCGTCGCGCTGGAGGGTTGCGTTCATGACCTCATGCGCACCGTGAATTAACATCACCACCATATCGGGTTTGAGCTTTGCGAGTGCTTTGCGAAAATGGGGAACCCCAAAGGGCAGCAGCGAAGTGCGGGAACCACTTAAACTTCCAAAAATCCAGGGTTCGAGCCAATAGTGGCCGTGTTGCAGGGCCAGATTATAGGAGCCTACATAAACGGTGCCCAAAAAGCGACCAAAGGGGCCAATCATATCTTCAACATTGACCGTTACCGTATCAAATTGGTGGGGATAGGCGTGGTGCAGGGCCTGCGTAATCGCGCGGGCGGCACTGTGATGCCCCCCTCCTGCTTCACAGACAATAAAGACGACACGGGGTTTTGAGGCTCCCGGTGTAATCTTTGACATGGCTTCTGAAGTCAACGAACCCGTTGAGGAATGATTAATCTGCATGAAAATTATTTTAACGTATCCCCCAGCGAACGGGTAGTTGGTCAGTGAGCTTTGAGGGTAGAGGCTCCTGAAACTTGGGAGCTGATCTGAGGAGAACCTGCATATTCCATAGCGGAAGCATCGCTCAAATTCACATCCAGGCGTCGGTTCACTGTCAGACTGGCTTTGCTGGCTTTTTCAAGTTTGAGGGTCGCTTCGCCCACGATCAGGTTTAAGGCTGAAATACGACTGGCTCCAACACCACTCAAATTCAGGCTTTCGAGGGTACCATAGGCGGTTAAACTGGTTGCGTCTGAGAGCTTTGCCTCAAAACTCCCGATATTCATGGAGCGAATTTCAATCACCGCAGCATTGCCTGCTGTGAGTTTAAAGCTTGAGCAGTTGGGGTTCGAAAGCAAAACCTCTGCCGGTGCCGTAATCTCCATGCTCAGGGGCTCTTTGCCTGACAGGCCGAGCATCGAGAATTTGGCGGGGGCCGAAATCTGCACGTCACTCAAAGCAGGCCCTTTAAGTATCATTTTACTTTGCGTGGCCGTATTGTAGCTTTGGGCCAGTTTGATCAGCAGGCGGTTATTGCTCACGCTGGTTTGAATCAGGGGCAAAATATTCGCATCGGCATGGATGCTTAAACCTTTATCGGAATCTGATTGCGTATACTCGATTTCAATCGGAGCTTGAATATCCAGATTCTCAAATTTTCCATCGAGGGGACGTTCTTCGACTTGAATATTGCCGTCTCCTTTCAAAGGGTTGACCAGGCTGTTGACCAGTGGGCTGATATCGAGTTTTTCGCAACCACTGAGCAGCAGTCCTGCACTGGCGCAAACTATCAGGGCTTGTTTTTTCATGACTTTGTCTCCGGCATGTCTTCGCTGAGTTCCAGTAAAATTCCCCCGGTGGCTTTGGGGTGAACAAAAGCGATGCGTTTGTGGTTGGCGCCAGGTTTGGGCACTTTATCAATCAACTGTACTCCGGCTGCCTCCAATTTTTCGAGCAATTCTGGCAGCCCCTGTACTTTCAAGCAAACATGATGAATTCCAGGGCCACGCTTTTCGAGGGCTTTGGCAATCGGGCTCTCGTCTGAAGTGGGTTCAAGCAGTTCCAAATGGCATTCACCCGTGTTCAGAAAGGCGACCTTTACTTTTTCAGTGGGCACTTCTTCGCTTTTGAGGACTTCCAGACCCATCAGGCTTTGCCAGAAAGGCAGGGCCTGCTCCAGGCTTTTGACTGCGACGCCAATATGGTCAAGACGAAACCCCTGCAGTGCTTCCGGCAGATCCAGGGGCAAAGGTGATGAACTCATGATTTTGCGTGCTCCCACATCTCATTCAGATCAGGCATTTCGCTGCCGGGAACACAGGCATACTGCTCAAAATCGGTGACCCCCGCCCCGCGCAGGAGCGGTTCATCGAGCAAGGCCTGGCCTGAATAGGTCAGGGGATCTTGGCTGACAATTTCGAGCACGGCGTCGGCCATAATGCTGGCCTTGCGCCAGAGTTTGCGATCTCCCAGCCCCCAGTTGATGGTGGCCTGACTTTCAATCAAGGTAACAGGCCAGAGCGAGCAGGCGCCAATGCCATGTTCCCGCATCTCTTCTGCCAGACCCAGGGCCAACATGGTCATGCCGTATTTGCTGATCATATAGGCAATGCGGTTGGGCACATGATCCAGATCAATCGGGGGTGACATATTGATAATCATGCCGCTTTTCTGGGCGATCATGCTGGGAAGCACGGCCTGGGCCGCAAAGAAAGAGGCACGGGCATTGATATCCATGACCAGATCAAAGCGTTTGGGAGGGGTTTCCATTAGGGGACGCCACCAGAGGGCACCCGCATTGTTGATTAAAATATCAATCCGACCAAAGGTGGCTTGAGTCTTCTCTACCATGGCCTGAATGTCTTCGAGTTCACGCACATTGCATTGAACAGGCAGGGCTTTGACGCCCAGGGCTTCGATTTCTTCAGCCACAGTGTAAATCGTGCCAGGCAATTTGGGGTCAGGCTCAGCTGTTTTGCCGGTTACCACGATATTGCAGCCTTCTTTGGCCAGGGTCAGTGCGATTTCACGGCCGATGCCACGGGTGCTGCCGGTAATGATCGCGACTTTGTCTTGCAGTTTTTTCATTTACGCCTCATCTTGAGCTTTGAGCATGATTTTAGAGTGAGTGCATTATACCGCAGACCGTTCCGTTCAGCGTTATTCTTCGGTACCCTAAAATTGGCTGGCTGTGATAAAGTATTTACTACTCACAAAGCATTCCCTTCACGATTTTTGCTGAAAACGAAGTCTTTTATCAAAAATAATCACTTAATTGATTGCTAAGGAGACTCCACCATGAACAAAACTTTTGCTGGCCTCTTGCTTTATCTCTGGCTGTCTAACAGTGCCTGTGCCCAAATCCAGCCTGAACCGCAGACCCTTCCCATGAAATCCTCACCGCAGGCAGTGGCTATACCAACGAACTCCCAAGCGCAGGTTGTTCTCGCCGAATCTCCCTATCAGCTGGCAGAAAAAATCAATTCCTTTGAATTCACACGTTTAAAAGCCAGCTGGTCAGATCAATGGAATGCCTGGGACATCAATGGCAGCAAAGGCTCACTGAAGGCCGATTGGTCAGATAAAATCTCTGGCTGGTCTTATCGTTTGCCGACAGGGAAAGGCGAGATAGATGCCGACTGGTCAGATCAATGGAATGCCTGGACCTTAAAAGCAGGCTCCAAACGTATCCGTATCAAAGCCAATTGGTCGGACAAATGGAATGATTGGGAGATTTCTGGGCCCAATGGCAAATTAAGGGTCAAAGCCAATTGGTCGGATAAATGGAACGATTGGAATATCTCGGGCTCAACTGGAAGCATGCGTGTGAAAGCCAATTGGTCAGATCAATGGAATGATTGGAATATCAGCGACAGCATGAAAGGCGAAGATCCTGATCTGAAAATGGCTGCTGTTTTTGCCTGTATGATCGGGGCTTATGTGGCCAACCATGCCAGCAAATAAAGCATAAACGAAGCTTGTTGAACGTATATTCAAAATTTGACCCTTGGTTCAGCCCTCAAATGATTCAGGGCCTTTGGCTTTGCTTGAGCTTGATGGCGTGACTCACTGTCCCCAAAAGGGGGGGGCAGTGACGGAGCTTCACTCGATAAGTTCAAAGATACCGTGGCTGAATTCGGAGATGGGTTTTAGAAGCAAAATCTGTTTCGATTGCCAGGACAAATATTCATAAAACAGAGCTGGATCACGGGGATCTTTCCACCTCAAATCTTTCAGGGCAAGTTTGCCTTGATCTGTTTTTGCGATCAGTTTTCCCGCTTTTAAACATTCAGATAAATTGGCGAGTTCAAGCCAACTCAGGCCCTTTTGTGATGTTTTATAGCGGGGCTCATAGTTGACTGATACAGGAAATTTTAAGCTCTGTCTAAAAAGTGAGTGCCAGGTTTTCAGACTTTTTTCTTCTACTTTTGCATCTGCATCCCATTCAGGGCGAATACCCTCCAACCAGGGTTGGTATTTTCGGCCAATGACCTCCATCAAAACAGCTTGTTCTGTTTTCCTGAACAGAGCATAGGATGTAAATAGATCTCTTTCAGCCTGGCTTTGAGAACCCTGGGATTTGCAAAAGCAGGCGAAGGCGATAATCCCCCTATAGTTTGGATCCCAAGCACTGACATAATCCAACTCAAAAAATGCTTGTTCAGGATCCCATTGGCTGCGATTCACCTTATCGGGTTGATCCAGTTCAGAACTTTGAAAATAGGCATTCAGATCCGGTGTTTCCAATTCTGAATAAAGTAACCGCGCTTGTACTGCATCATTTGCTTCATCATTCCAGAATTGCCCCAAGAGCATGAGCACCGAGTTTAGCTTTGGATCTTGTTTGAAGTTATACTCAATCTCAGGAAATACATCTTCTTTTAATATTTGCATACGCAAAGCTGAAGCGACTTTCAGATAGGGTTGTTCGACAGTTCCAAATGGCATCAATTTTCCCCCCGAATCAAATGAAGTTGTGCCTCTCGCTCTGCAGTGCTCAAGCTGTGAAAATAGGCCTCTAAAACCAGCGGAATTTCTTGCCCCCGTTCCAGAGCCCAATCCAGGCCAAAGCTCTGCCGCTGCAAAGGGCGGTGACTGTCGTGCCTGCCATTGTTTTCTGAAAGATGTATTTCGCTGATCGCTTCATAGGCCTGAAGCCGTTTCAGGGTTTGATCTTTCAATACGCCCTGGCAGAGCTGAAGATGAAGGTGAGAGATATCTACCGCCAGTTTCAGCCCCAAATCCATGGCCAATTCCAATTCCTGGCCTGTTCCAAGCAAGTAACCTGGGTACATGCTTTCGAGAATCGGTTGAACATCAGGATTTGCTTCAACGCTTTGCCACCAAATCGTTGCACAGGGGTCGTGAGTTTGGGGGGGATGTACTGAATCTGATGAAACACGGCAGCGGCCTTGACCGTTCCAGACAGGCTGACGCAAGGCCTGCCAGCAGAAACCATGATGTTTCAATATTGGCAAACCCTGAATATCAAGCCAGTCTGCGAAGTTTGTGGTGGGCGCATTGCCAGGGGTTAGTTGCAGACCCGCTGGAGAAAGCTGTAGCAATTCTTCGGCGGCAGCCTGCATTGGGCGACCCTGCAAACAACTCAAGGCAAGAAACAGATGGGGCGGTGACATGAAGTGCTCCAGCTTTGGCGTTGCTAATGATTATATAGATTGAAAACCCATATTTCAAGCGGTTGAAAGTCCCGCTATCTGCTAAACTGAAAGACAGTCCAGAATATTTTTGCGGAGCGTTCATGAATTCAATTCCCCCTTTTTGTTTGGTTTTTCCGGGTCAGGGCTCTCAGGCCCTGGGCATGGGGCAATCCTATTCCAAATTTCCGGTGTATCAGCAAATCATGGCCCAAAGCGAAGCGATATTGGGGTTTCCTTTCAAGCAAATCCTCGCTGAAGGCCCGCTTGAAACCCTGACCCGTACTGAATTTGCACAGCCGGCACTCTTTGCCGTGGGATATGGCATTTTCAAAGTGCTTGAAACGGAATTTGACGTTTTGCCTCAAGCCGTTGCGGGTCACAGTCTGGGCGAATATACCGCTTTGGCTGCTGCTGAAGTACTCGGGTTTGAAGCTGCTTTGCAACTGGTGGCGCTGCGGGGCCAACTCATGCAGGCGGCCTGTGAACAAAACCCTGGCGCAATGGTGGCCGTGGTCAAGGCTGAACTGCCTCAAATTGAGACGCTCCTGGCCGATCCCAGATGGCAAAACCAAGTGGGAATTGGCAATTATAACAGCCCCGGCCAATGTGTCCTTTCGGGTGAAAAAGCCGCGCTCGAAGCCCTGGCTGCAGAAATTCGCATGCAAAAATGGGGGCGGGCTGTGCCGCTGAAGGTCAGTGGAGCTTTTCATTCCCCCTTGATGTCAGAAGCTCAAAAGCGCTTGAGTCAGGCGATTGAAGCGCTTTCATTTCAGCCTGCCCGTTTTCCGGTGGTCACCAATCTGGATGGTGAGATGACCACCGAACCTGAGGCTTTCCGGCAAAAACTGCTCACGCACCTACTCTCTCCTGTTCGCTGGGAAGCCAGTGTGCGCAGTCTTGCGCAATTTTCTTCCCTGATGCTGGAAGCCGGGCCGGGCTCTGTCCTTTCAGGCCTGATACGCCAAACCCTGCCAGATGTTCAGACCCATTCCCTGGCAGAGGCTAATTTGCTGACTGAACTCAATTTTTCGGAGGCTTCACATGTCTGAAACATTTACCCCGGTACAGATTGCTGAAAAAGTTCAAGCACAAAGAGCTTTTTTCCATTCGGGTCAAACCCGTTCCCTGGATTTCAGACTGCAAGCGCTGCTGCGGCTGCAAAGCGAGATTCGCGCCCGCCAGAAAGATATATTGCATGCTTTGCGCAAGGATTTTGGCAAACCTTCCTTTGAAGGCTATGCCACTGAAGTCGGCTTTATTTTGGATGAAATCAGCCATTTTATCAAACACCTGCCCCAATGGGTGGAGCCTGAAACGGTGCCAACGCCGCTGGTGCATCAGCCTGCCCAAAGCATGATTTACCCCGAACCCTATGGGGTGGCCCTGATCATTGCGCCTTGGAACTACCCCTTTCAGTTATTGCTGGGGCCCATGTTGGGGGCCTTGATTGCAGGCAATTGTGCAGTTTTAAAACCCTCAGAGTTTACACCTGCCACCGGCAAAGTGGTCAAGGCTTTGGTTGAAGCCTGTTTTGACCCCGCGCATATCTGTGTGATTGAGGGCGCTTTGCCTGAAACCCAGGCCTTGCTTGAGGAGCGTTTCGACACGATCTTTTTTACCGGCAGTACGGCTGTGGGGCGGATCGTCATGGAAAAAGCAGCCCGCCATCTGACACCGGTAACGCTGGAATTGGGGGGCAAAAGCCCCTGTATTGTGGACCACGACGTAGACCTCAGCCTGGTTGCGCGCCGCATTGCCTGGGGTAAATTTGTCAATGCTGGCCAAACCTGTGTCGCACCTGATTATCTCTATGTGCCCGAAGAGAAAAAAGCTGAAATGATTGCTGAGATTTCCTCGCAAATTTTAGCTTTTTATGGGCCTGACCCTTCTCAAAGTCCAGATTTTGCCAGAATTATCAACGAACGGCATTTTCAGCGTTTAACGGGTTATTTAAACGCTGGGCGTGTGGTGGTAGGCGGACGTTTTGATCGTTCTGAGCGCTATCTCTCTCCCACGGTGCTGGATGATGTGAGTTGGGAAGACCCAATCATGCAGGAAGAAATTTTTGGCCCGATTTTGCCTGTGCTGGCCTATACCGATCTGGAGGAAGTGATTGAGGCGATTGCGGCGCGCCCCCATCCCCTGGCGCTCTATTTCTTTTCAGAAAATCAGGCCCGCCAGGAACGGATTCTGAAGAGTTTGTCCTTTGGTGGGGGCTGTATCAACGATACGCTCGTACACCTTTCTTCACCCCATCTGCCCTTCGGTGGGGTGGGGGCCAGTGGCATGGGGGCCTACCATGGCAAAGCCAGTTTTGATACCTTTTCTCATCGCAAGAGCGTGATGCAGCGCCAATTGAAAATGGATCTGCCGGTTCGCTATCCTCCCTATGGCGCGATCAAACAGCAGGTGATCCGGCAGATCTTCCGTTAAACTCAGACCCGAGCACAGGCCTGAGCCACAGATGGTATCATACAGAAGCATCGAAGATCTGAGGTTTTTCCCTATGAAAACGCTTCTTGCCGGTTTGCTGGCTCCCCTGCTGCTTTTTTCAAGTGTGGCCTGTTTGCAGGCAGCTCCTGCAAAACCCCTCGTGATAGCGACCTACAATGTCGAAAATCTTTTTGATGGAATTCCTGACAATCCCCGCAATAAAAAAGAGCGGGCCAAGCCCAAAAAAGAACTCCGCGCCCTGGCCGATACCCTGCACCAGATCAACCCTGATGTTGTGGTCATGCAGGAGGTCGAATCTTTAAAAACCCTGAAAGCGTTTCAGGATAAATACCTCAAAGATATGGGCTATGCTGAACCCGTTTTGATCGAAGGCAATGATCCCCGTGGGATTGATGTAGCGCTTTTAACCCGTTTAAAAGTGGAATCCCAGGTCACCCACAAGGATTATAAATTCCAGGTTGAAAACCGCAAACGCGGATTCAGCCGCGATTTGCTTCAGGTCACGCTCAAAGCCGATACGGGCTACCGTTTTACTGTTTTTGCCACCCATCTCAAATCCAAATTGGGGGGCAAAGAATCGGATACGGTGCGTCAGGCCGAAGCGCAGGCCATTCAGACGCTATTGGCTGATTTTCAGAAAAAAGACCCCAAAGCAAATTTTGTCTTGATGGGTGATTTCAATGATGAACCCCATTCTCTGCCCTTAAAACCCCTTTTGAGCCCCAAGAATCCGGTGGGTTTAAAGGATATTGCCGCAGCGGATCTGGGCATCAAACCCACGGTCTTCAGTTATCACCCCAAGAAATACCGCTCCCGGATTGACTATATTCTCGTCTCTCCAGCCATGTTGCCAGAGTATCGGGCAAAATCGGTGCATATACTCTCAACTCCTGAGGCCTACTGGGCTTCAGATCATCTGCCGATTGTGGCTGAGTTTACGCCCCAGGATCAATAAATTTCGCTTTCATTAAGGAAAGGCTCTCTCCATGCTTGATTTAACTGTTTGTTTGCCGGTTTGCAATGATGAAGTGCTGCTGAAACGCAGCCTTGATCTTTTGAATGGTCAGGTCGCTCAGATTTTGATCCTCGATTTTGGCAGTACAGATGGATCTTTGCTGCTTGCCAAAGCTTTTGGCTGTGAGACGCTTTCTCTCAGTTGGGAAAACCATTGGGGCCAGGTCTGGCAACAGGCAGCCGAACATTTTCAGCACAGCCATGTGCTCTGGCTGCACCCCGGCGAAGAGCCCCAGGCTGCATTAGGGGACAAACTTCCTGGTTTGCTGGCCTCTGGAGCTTTGGATACTCAGGATTGGATTTGTGAAACACCACGTGAAATTAGCTCTGAAGCGCGGATTTTCCTCGCTCAGGATGCAAGTTTAGCGGCGCAACGTTTTTTTCCACTGTTTCGAGATCATGCTGATCGTTCCAATTTGAGCACATGGGGCAAACTGCTAGCCAAAGAAATCTCCTGGTCACGCAGCCCAGAGGTGGTGGGCCCGCTGCTGGATGCTGCTCTGACTGAGCCTGCACCCGATGCCAGAATCCGACTTTTGGCTGCGATTCGGGCCTTTGAACGTCAAAACGACAGTCTGGCGGTTTCGCTCTTCCAAGCCTTGGTTGATCAGGCCGACACAGTCTCTGAACAGGGCTTCAGCCAGCTGGCTGCGCGGCTTTACCAATTGAAAGTGCTCTGGGAAAAAGGCCTGAAACAGGAAACCTTTGAACAATTGGATCGTTTTCGTCAAAAATATCCCCAGCTTGAGCAGCAACCAGGCTTGTGGGTTTTAAGGGGCGTGATGGCCCGTCAGGTTCAGGAAAAAGAGTTGGCCCGAGAGTGTTTTCAAAAGGCGCTGGAATTGGCCGACGATGAAAATCTGAGTTTGAACAATCCCTTGGTACAAAAGCCGGATATCAGCTGGAAACCCTGGTTGGGTTTGGGTGAGATTTATTTGGAAGAGGGCCAGTTCAGTCAGGCCTACCATGCCTTTGTGGCAGCCAGAAAAACCCTGCCGGATCACCCGCATTTGGCGGCTCAGTTTTTACGCTCAGCCTTTTTAACCGGACACTATGCTGAACTTCAGGAAGTTTTGTTTCGTTTTGATGCCTTGCCTGGTTTTACCCCGGGGATGCGCGTCGCTTTGGCTGCTATTTCAGGCCAGGCAATAGAGATTGAACCGCTTGCCCTTGCTGAAATGCTGCTGCAGGAAATCAAATCGGATGCGCAGGTTTCTTTTAGCCAGTCTTCAAATCCCATGCTGCTTTCCGTGGTATTGGAATATACCCTGCTGCTCTTGCGGGCCGCCAAATATCCCGAAGCACGCATGCTTTTGCAACATCTGACGCTGCGGTTGCCGGGGCAAGCCATGCTCTGGCATAATTTGGCCTTCAGTTATTTTGCCCAACAGAATTATCTTGAAGCAGAAAAATATTACCGCCAGGCCTTGCAGGTTCAACCCGATTTTATTGAGAGCAGAATGGATTTGGGCAAGGTTTTGGTCATGCAGGGCAAAATTGAAGCTGCCTGTGAGGAGTTTGAAGAGATCTTGGTGCAAAACCCCCGTTTTGCCCCGGCACGAAAAGCGCTCGCCCAACTTCAGGAAATTCCTGCCGGTTTGCCGGGTATGCCCTCTATACCTGGGCCTGTGCAGGAAGACGCTGCGCCCGAAGCGCCCTTTGTCTTCCTTTTTCCGCTTTCACCCACATGGGAAAACGGCATAGATATTGCACTTCGTGCTTTTTATGAGGAATTTGTAGCGGGTGACAATGTCATTTTGGTGGTTCCCGACGGTGAGGCCGCTCCTGCGATTGAACGCGCGCGCAATTGGGCGGAGCAGAAATTTACGCCGGATCTTTTGCCCGCTGTGGTTCAGCTCAAACAAGCACTTCCGCTTTTGGCGCATCGAACCTGTCTTTTGCTTCCCGCCCGTTTGCAACCCGCTTCTGAACTTTTGAAAGAAATTCTCGACAGTGACTTTTCACATCTGGTCACAGGATTGCCGCTCAGCACCTTGCCCATGGGCTATTTGCCCAGCCACTGTCATTCCAGTGGCGATCCCGAGGGGGCTTCCGTCAAGGTCTGGTGGGAAGTTGAAACTGAATTGCTCAAAAATCAGATGCGGCTGCTGCTTGAACAAGAAACTTCAGAGCCTTCCTCACTGGTGGCAGGTTGGGATACCCATAAACTGATCAAAAAAGCAAAGAGTCTGCCATCGGCGCAAATGCAGGAAATGCTTTTGAATGCTGACGCCCAGCCTGAAATTCAAATCAGTGTTTGTATGATTGTCAAGGATGAAGCACGTTTCCTGCCTTCCTGCCTTGAAAGTTTTGCGGATCAGGTCGATGAAATTATTGTCGTGGATACGGGCTCACGCGATCAGACCCGAGAGATTGCCCGTTCTTTTGAAAAGGTGCGCCTGTTTGAAAAAGCCTGGCATGATGATTTTGCCGAGGCCCGAAATGCTGCGCTTGAACAGGCGACCTGCCCTTGGATTCTGGTTTTGGATGCTGATGAGTATTTGCCTGTGGGCTTTATCCCCAGTTTGCGCCAATATCTTGCACACCACCGTCCAGAAGTGGATGCCTATGTCTTTTCCGTGGTGGCCTTGGATGAAGAGGGGCAGGAGACTGCCCAGGATACCCTGCCTGTTCCCCGCCTCTTTGCCAATTCGCCAGATTTGAGATTTAAAGGCCGAATTCACGAACTATTAACCCATGCCCAGCATTCAGAGATGGTCTATGTGCATCTTCAGGGTTTGCCGATTTATCACCGGGGATACCAGGAAGAAATCAGGCAGGAAAAGCAAAAATTGCAGCGGGATACGGCTTTGATGGAGCGCATGCTGGCTGAAGCCCCTGAGGCCCAGGAGTCTGAACGCATGTATCTGATTTTAGGTTTGGCCCAGGAACAGGCTGAAAACTGGGACAAGGCCCTTGATTATTATCGTTTGGGTTTAGAGCATGTGGCCGAAGACTCATCCGCCCATGCCACCCTTCAGAAAGGGGTTTGGCGGATTGAATTGAAGCGGGGAGATCCCCGTTCCATTTATAAAGCAGTCAAACCGGAGTTCTGTGAGGATCCTGAAGTTTTATTACTTTGGGCTGAAGCCGCGCAAAGTATGGGTTTGCTGGATGAGGCCTTGAAAGGCTATGAGTTGGCTCTCGCCTTGTCTGACCGGCTCGCTTTGAAACCTGATTTATTGGGCAGTCGCCCCAAACGGGCTTGGATTTTTGAAAAATTGGTTCAGGCCTATCATCAACTGGGGCAACCTGCGACTGCTTTGTATTTCAGTGAACGTCTGGTCAAAGACAATCCTGCTGTGCCTGAACACTGGCATTTATACAGAGAACTTCTGCAACGTGCCGCACAGGCCTAAGCACTTTTTTCAGCGAAGCAGGGGTATTCCCCTGTTTCGCTGACTAGAAATGATCCCCAAGCCTTTGATAGAATAATAAAAACACCTGAAAGGGCTGAAAATGATCCGTTCTTCCTTTAATTCGCCTGCTCCGATTCAAATGCCCCAACAGGTGCAAAGGGCTGCACCTGCTCAGCAGCAGCAAAAAGCAGAGGCTCCGGCTGCCGCCCAGTCCAAGGAAGCGCCTCCCAAAGACGAAAACAAAGCCAAAGCGTTCAATCAAACGCCGATGCGCGATGTAAGCGAAACCTCCTTCAGTAAAAGCCATACCGCCTCCTTGGATGCGGTTAAAGAAATTGGCAAACTCATGGAGGCAGAAGAAACAGAGGAAACGGAAGAGACCGAGGCTCCTCAGGAATCATCTGAAGTTGCTGAAACCTCGGCAACCGAAGAAACCTCTGAAGCTGAAGGGCCTGAGGCCGAAGGCGAAGTAGAAGAGGCCGAATCTGAGCTTGAGCTTGATGAGTTGGAAGAAGCTGAAGAGGAAGATTCCTCCGGGGAATCTGGCGAATACGAATTGGATGAGCGCGAATCCGATTCACCTGAGTACGAAGTGGCTGAAATTGAAATTGAAGATTTGTTGCGGATTTGTTCTGAACTCAAGAAAGCCCAGAGTTTTGCTTTGGCTGAAAGTTGGAATCTGTTTACCTCAGCTTGAATCTGTCAGCAAGCTGTAAAATTCAGTTTGACCTGTTTTGAGCATCTCACGAATATACGGATGGCAAAGTTTACATTTTTTGCCAAAGAGAATGCTTTCCTGCAGTGCTTCAATTTCCCGAATGCCTTGCTCCAGCGCCAAAGCTTTTAATTCATTAAATGTTTTCTGGAAACAGACACAGCGATCAATTTGAATAGACATATACTTTATTATCGCTTATACTCGGCTTGAAGTGACAAGATTTAACTGTTTTTTCCGATAATGAATTTGATCGGATGAAATTGAAAGCTGCGCTACCTGCGCATGATTTTGTGTGAAAGAAGGCAATTTCAGATGGGCCGAATAGATGGCCGTTCAGTGACCCCAACGACCCCTGCGTTTGGCGGACTTTCGCCTGTTTTTCAAACTAATAAAGTCACCCCTTCTCCAGCACAACCTCTTTTTCAACAGTTCGATCAACTGAATGCGGGCACCGCTCAGGGATCTGCCTTAACGGATGTTTCACTGGAAACACCCGCGCATCCTGAAACCCATCAGGTAAAACGTGGCGAATCGCTCAGCACGATTGCTAAAAAATATTTTGGCAATTCAAATCTGTATATGGAATTGTTTAAAGCCAATCAGGATATCTTGACTCACCCCAATCAATTGACGGTTGGCATGACGATCAAATTGCCTTCTGCTTTGTTTCCTGCCTCAGAGTCGGAGGCGAAGTCTCAGGTCTTGCCCGGTGCTTCGCTGAATGCCTATCGCAATCAAAATCCGCTTTCGTATATTACCCTGGCCCCTGGCAAACCATCGCCTGAAGTTTCCAACCCGCTGGAAGCTACCTCTTCTCCCTTGCTCCAGGAACTTATGGGCCATCAAGGCGATTTTGAACATTTTCTTAAAACCCCCGATAAACAGCGCACAGGGCAAAACATTATTGACCACGATGATGCCGTGAAGGTCAATAAGCGCTTTGATATTCATCCTGGCCTCACCCTTCAAACCCTTAAAACGCAGTTACCGGCCTGGGCTGAAAAGGTTTCGGCTGTGCTGGCCGAAAACCATGCAAAAATTACTTTGCCAACCGCCTCAGGTGAAGGAAAAACAGTCGACAGTGCTTTTTTTCAGAACCTGGCAGCGCGTGTCAAAGCCGGTGAATACAACCAGGTCAAACAGGACTTTCAAAATCAATTTGGGATTGGATTTGTCAATACCCTTTTCGCAGTGGACGATGTCGCTGCGAATATTCAGAATGATCCCTATTATCAGGCAGTAAAAGAAGCCCCTAAAACGATTGATTTAGATGCTGTTTCAGAAGAATTTAATCTGGCCAGTGATAAACTCAATTATCTGGCCCATACCCCAGCCCATGGCCACAAACAGATCCCTGTTCAATTGGAAATGAATGCTGCCGATTTGCAGCGGGCCACCACCCCGCGCTCAGCCCAAGACATGATCCAGGATTTGAGTGGCTTTTTCAATGCCAAGGGGGTTCTGACCCAGCCCACTGAATTTGAAAACAAAGTCTATGAGATTTTAAATGACAGTACTTCCCGTCGCACGCTGATTGAGCATTTTAAATTGAACAGTGAAGCCAATTTATCTGCCCTGGTTCCTGCTGTGACGGGCGAAAGTGGTATGGCTGCCAGCCAGATTGACTATAACAGTTATTTTGCAGTGGCCTCTGTCATGATGAACCGCGCGCTGGGAAGAAATTTAAAAAAAGCGGCGCTTCAAAAGGCTCAAGGTGTTCCTGAAGCAAAATTTAAGCCCGTATCCCTGTCTGAAATTATCAAAGAGAAGGGTCAGTTTGAAATTGTCTGGCGCAAAATGCCGAATGGCAAAACCTTTTATGAATACAATCAGGCTCAGAATCAAGCTTTTTTAAATGGCAAATTAAAAGCTGATGGCAATTCCTACCGCGCCACAAAATTGGCCTATGAAGTGTCTCAGGATTTGTTCTCAGGCATGAACCGGCTGAGTGCTGAAGTCGATGGCATCGACCGCAAGGGCATGGGACGCAGCACCGCTCAACTTTTCTATTTTAATCAGAGCCGCAGCCAGGATTACTCTCGTAACAAAGATGCTGCGGTTGCGCTGATCGACAATAACAATACCCATGTCTTTTTTAAGGCCTGGGACGATATTGCATACTTCAGATAAAGCCACAGAGAAACAGGCCGCTGAATGGCAGCGGCCTGCGCTCTATTTAGCCTCTAAAATCCTGATCGGGTTGAGGCGCATTTTGCAGAATCTCTTCAATTTTGCGCATGACATCAGGGGTCAAGAGTGCAACGGCATCGAGGGCTTTCATATTCTCGCTGACTTGCTCGGGCTTGGAGGCTCCTGTAATCACGGTGCTGACAAAAGGATTTTTTAAGCACCAGGCCAAAGCCAGTCGGGCCATGCTGATTCCCAGTTCCTCTGCCAAAGGCGCCAATTGGCGTACTTTTTCAAGTCTTTGCCGGCCTTCTTCAGATTCAAACTTCGAGCGCAGCCAACTGAAATTCTCAAGCGACATTCTGCTGCCTTCAGGTATTCCTTGGTTGTATTTTCCGGTCAGCAAACCACTTGCCAGGGGGCTCCAGATCGTGGTTCCGAGTCCCAGATCCCGGTAAAGACCCATGTATTCCTTTTCAACTTTGTCGCGGTGGAACATATTGTATTCAGGTTGTTCCATGGTGGGGGCGATCAGGTGTTCCTGTTTTGCAATCGCGGCGGCTTCTCGAATCTGTTCTGCGCTCCACTCGCTTGTTCCCCAATAAAGCGCTTTGCCTTGATTGATCAAATGGGTCATGGCTCTTACCGTCTCTTCGATCGGGGTATGTGGGTCTGGTCGGTGGCAAAAGAGCAAATCCACATACTCCAATTGCATTCTTTTCAAGGCTGCATCGGTGCCTTCCAGCAGGTGTTTACGTGACAGACCGCGATCATTGGGGCCAGGGCCACCCCAGAATATTTTGGTTGAAATGACCAAATCAGAACGTTTCCAACCTGTTCTTTTCAAGACTTGGCCCATGATTTCTTCTGATTGGCCATTGGCGTAGACTTCAGCATTGTCAAAAAAATTGACACCCGCTTCATAGGCTGCTTCCATGCTGCTTTGAGCGAAGGCGATATCCATTTGATTGCCAAAGGTCACCCAAGAGCCAAAAGAAAGAGCAGAAACCTTCAGGCCAGATTTTCCAAGATAACGATATTCCATAGTAATCCTCCAGATCGAACTGCCATCATTTTAGTACAGTTTTAGTTAAGAGATTTGTTTTCCAGGGCTGGGTGGCCCAAAGGGAATGCTCTTCATGAAAAAAACCAGCAAGTGGGATTGCTGGCGAGTGTATGAATGCCCTTATTTTAATTGCAAGATAAGGGCTGAGGGCAAGGTATGCCACTGATCACTCTGGATCTTGACCCATCTTAAAAAGGGGAAAAAAGATGCACTGAACATGAAAATAAGCAGCAGTTTCATTAGGAATTGAGAATCAAATCGAGCGGGGTGATGGAGGGGCTGACCGGCAGGGTTCGGAAGTGCATAACTTGTTTCGTAGGCGTTGGGGTTAAATACCTCTGAATTGTCATGTGAAACAGGATGATGTGTGGGCGTCATGTTTCACCTCTCAGAATTTATTTGTAACTTTATTGTAACATAAAAAACTCTATTTCAATACAAATCAGCGAATATTATTTTTCAAAATTGAATATTTTTCTTCCCCTCTTGCAAATCAAAAGTGTATGCATTAGAATACACATGTATACTGTTTAAGCGATGTATGCAGAAGAATAATTTTGAATCTAAAATATTTTTTCTTCTGTCTTGAATTTATTGAGTTTGAATAAGTCTTTGTGTTTGCTGTCGTTTTGGGGCTCGCTGTATAGGCCTTGAACTGAAGCTCTCTGACTTTTTTAGAATGACAAAGTATACAGAATGAAACTTTTTTGAGAGATTCTCGTCCTATGACTCAGCGCACATTATTCATGTTGCTGGGGTCATCGCAGCAAATCGTATCTGGCACTAGAATTTAAGTAAGGTTCATTGCTAACAGAAAGGCAAAGCTTCATGGATATTTTTTATCACCTCTCTGAGGTTACCTTTTTTCTCCTGACAGGGGGAATGGTGGTCTGGATTATTGCCCACAACCACCCAGAGCAGCCTGAAGTTGCCCCCGCCCCTGTCTATGTACGTGAGTCAGAAGAACTCTTTTTTCGCACTCAGCGTTAATCTGAAATGACGTTGACCTGCAAACCCAAGGGGGCAATTTGCTGTTTCATGATCGTCGCTCCATTTTCCTGAAGGG
This sequence comes from bacterium (Candidatus Blackallbacteria) CG13_big_fil_rev_8_21_14_2_50_49_14, assembly GCA_002783405.1. NCBI lineage: Bacteria > Candidatus Blackallbacteria > bacterium (Candidatus Blackallbacteria) CG13_big_fil_rev_8_21_14_2_50_49_14. The sequence goes on from PFGG01000064.1 coordinate 179,160, forward strand.
CTTTTTCTACAGCAGGTTTTAATTCTGCCGGACAGAGGGTCAGCATACAGCCCCCTCCTCCAGCTCCACAAATCTTACTGGCCCAGGCCCCTTGTTCTTTCGCCGCCAGAATCATGGCATCGATTTGCGGCGTGCTGACCCCTTCAGCAAGTGCTTTGCGATTTTTCCATTCCTCGTCTAAAAGCTGAACCAGATGTTCCATATCTGCGGATTCTAAGGCATCCAGCATTCGCTCTGAAGTTTGACGAATGGCATGCAAATGTTCACGTGTTTTGCCTTGATCCTCAATAAACGCTTTGAGCATATTCCAATTATTGGTGCCTGAAAAATGGCTTTGACCCGTAAAAGAAATCACAAGGGATTGATTCAGTTTTTCAATAAAGGAGGGTGTCAGTTCCAGATTCTCGTGGGTAATGCCATTCAAACCAAAATGTATGGCATTGATGCCCCCATACAGGGCTGCATAATAGTCTTGTTTTCCGGTGGGAATGCCCAGCGAGCGCGCTTCAAGGTCTGCGCCATAGTGAATCAGGGTCTCGCCATCCATATAACTGCGGTTGTATTGGTTTAAGGCCCCGCTGAGGGCAATCAGCAAAGCAGAAGAGGCGCCTAAGCCTGAGCCTTTGGGGGCCTGATTATGGGTAGAAATCTTCAGGCCGGTGGCAGGTTCATAAAAACGAACGATTTCAACCAATAACTGAAAAAAATCACCTTGAGGCAAACCGGCTTGCAGTTCTTCGCGGCTGAGATCGCGTTTGAGATCCAGATCCTCTGAATAGAAATAAAAATGATCTTCAGGAATCGGTGTCAGTGTGACTTCGGAATACAGATCGATGGCCGCATTGAGCGTGTATCCGCCATCCAGGAAGACATAAAGAGGATAGATATCCAGGGTTCCACCACTCAGATCGATACGGTTGGGAGCTTTTGCATGAATTTTCATTGTTTTTTCCTTTGTGGGAGATCTCCTCTATCTTAACGCAGAAGCCCTCGTCTTGCCGTTATAAACCGCAGCTTTCGCCACCAAAACGCTTTCCAGACATGCTGCTTTGCGGTATGGTGAGGTCATTAAGTGCTGAAGGGATGCCTATGAAATCATCTAATCCTCTCCAGGAAAAAATCCGCGTTCAAAATGAATTGAATGCGCTGTTTAAGCAGCAACACGAATTTAAACGCCGAAATTACCCTGAATGGGCAACCTATGACGGCGATCATCGCTTTGATGATCAGCTCACGGACCTCTCGGAAGAAGCGGCGGCAAGCCGCAACCAGAAAAATCTACAGTTTTTGCAAACCCTGAAAAAACTGCCGCGTGAGGCATTAGACCCCCTCGATCAAATCAACTATGATCTGTTTGAAATGATGCTTCAGCAAGATATTCAAGCCTATGAATTTGGAACGCATTATTTGCAGATCGATCAACAGGAAGGGATTCATTTGACTTTTCCACAATTGGTGGAAATTCAGCCTCTGAGCACCTTTGACCAATATGAACGTTATTTTGCCAGACTGCGGGATTTTGCCAAGCAGGCGGATGATACGATCGGCAATCTGCGCATCGGCATGCGCCATGGCATTGTTTTGCCCAAGGCGATTATTGGCCACACGCTTGAGCAACTCGCCCATTTTAAAGATCTTCCGCTTGAGGAAATGCCTCTTTACCAGCCCTTTCGGGTTAATGCCAGCCAGCTTTCTGAACCCGTTCAGGCCAAGATACGAGAGGTAATTCGTTCGATCATTGAAACCGTAATTCGGCCGCATTACCAAAAACTTCATGATTTTGTACGTGATGAATATGCGCCGGCCTGCCATGAAGGGCCGGGGATTTGGGCCCTGCCCGATGGAGAAGCCCGTTACCAGTATCTGATCGATAAATATACCTATCCGGGTCTCAAGGCCCAGGAAATTCATGAAATTGGTTTGGCTGAAGTTGAACGGATTTCAGCTGAAATGGCTAAGGTGCGGGTACAGTGTGGCTTTGATGCCGAAGATTCAGCCGGTTTTCATGCCTTTTTGCGTTCGGATCCGCAATTTTACTATACCGACAAAGAGCTAATGATTCGGGATTACCAGGCGTTTTTAGAAAATGCTGAAGCCCAATTGCCCTCTCTCTTTGGTAAATTGCCGCAATCGCCCTGTGTTTTGAAAGAAATTGAAGCCTATCGTGCAGCAGCTGCTCCCCAGGCCTATTATTATCCCCCGCCCATGGATCGCTCACGCCCGGGCATTTACTATGCCAATACCCATGATTTGCCTTCGCGCCCGAAATATACCATGGCCGCTTTGTCATTGCACGAGGCGGTGCCTGGGCACCATCTTCAATTGGCCTTGGCGCAGGAAATTGAAAATTTGCCAGATTTTCGCTACCACCTTGACTGCACAGCTTTTATTGAGGGCTGGGCATTGTATACCGAGAGTCTGGGGCATGAAATGGGTTTTTATGAAGACCCCTATGCCCATTACGGCGCTTTGAGTTTTGAAATTTGGCGGGCTTGCCGTTTGGTGGTGGATACGGGCTTGCATGCCCTGCGTTGGACCCGTGAACAGGCCTTTGAGTATATGAGCCGTTATACTGCCAACAGTGATTTAGATACCTGGTCAGAAATTGATCGCTATCTCGTGCTGCCCGGTCAGGCCCTTTCTTATAAAATGGGGGATATCCGAATCTGGAAACTGCGTCGTGAAGCCGAAAAGCGCTTGGGAGTGAATTTCTCACTGAAGGATTTCCACGACCAATTGCTTTCTCGGGGCTCGATTCCTCTGGCCCTGATGGAAGATATGATGCAAGCCTGGATTGAAAAACACGTGCAGGTTTCTGTCTAAACATGGGGCGATTTCCGGATTTCTCTGCTGAGCACGCTTTTTTAAAGCATTTGCCAGGTGTTGAAATCCGGATTCCTGAGTATTACAGTGAATTGCCGATGCTCAAGTCTCTCTTTGAGGTCTTGTCTCAGGATCGCCTTTTTTCCGCTTTTCGCTGGGTGATTGCGCGTGTATTCGAAGATCGCCCCGAGCATTTTTCTACGCCCTTGGATCAGCAGACGGTGATGTTTTATCTCAGCAATGAAGATTTTCGCTTGCCTACCTATATCCACAGTCTGGCCATGCTGTTTACCCCCTATTGGTGGCCAGGCTACCCCTTTGAAAATCTGCGTGCAATTCCTTTGGGCTGCAATGGAGAAGTGCCTGAAATTGAGCCTTGCTCTTGGCAGGAAAGAGATTTGCATCTGTTTTTCAGTGGACATGCGCATCAATACCGCCCTGAGTTTCAAAAGTATTTACAGGGTGTTTTACAAAGTTTTCGGCCTGCCGGGGAGGAGCTTTCTGCTCTGGCGGTCTGGAGCAGTCGCTTTCGCGGGGGATTGGAGCCTGAATTATATGCCCGTTACTTGGCAAGAAGCCAGGTGGCTTTGGTTCCCCGTGGCAACAGTGCCATGACCTATCGTCTGTTTGAAGCCATGCGGGCGGGGTGTGTGCTGCTGTGCGAAGACTTGCCGCCTGTCTGGTATCTGGAAAATTGTCAACGGGTGGTAATGCCCGCTGATTGGCACAGTTTACAGACTGTTTTAGAACAGCTCTGGCGGGATCCCGTTTTAATGCAGGAAATGCATCTCAGCACTTTGCAAAATTATCGTCAGGTTTGTCGCCCGGAAGCCGTGGCGGAATATGTTTTAAAGGAGTTAAAAACGAAATGAAAACAGCTTTTCATGTGAGTGTTTTGCGAATCAATCAGGGCAAGGAGCCCGATCGGGTGGCTTTGCCCACTTACCAAACCCCAGATTCGGCGGGCATGGATTTGCACGCCGCAGTGCGTGATTCCGTGACGATTGAACCGGGCGCAACCGCTTTGATTCCAACGGGCCTGGCGATTGCCTTGCCCCCCGGCTATGAAGCCCAGGTGCGCCCGCGCAGTGGCTTGGCGCTCAAACACAGCGTCACGGTTTTAAATACGCCTGGAACCATTGATGCCGATTACCGCGGAGAAATTGCCGTGATTCTGATCAACCATGGCAAGCAAGCCTTTGTGGTAGAGCGGCATATGCGCATTGCCCAAATGGTGATTGCGCCCTATACCCGAATTGCCTGGCAGAAAGTAGAGCATTTACCCGAAACTTCCCGTGGGGCAGGGGGATACGGTTCTACAGGGGTTTAAGCAGAGCATTGCTCTTTTTTGCCAATCGTCAAAATCAGCGTTTGCCGTGAATCATGTTCCGGGCTTTGCAAGTGGTCTAGAAATTCATTGCAAAAATCAGGGTAGGCGTTTCCCAATTCTGCTTTGAGCCGGGGCAAGCGTTGAAGACGCGCTTGCCAGCAGGCGAGAACATCTGCCCTTGCCGGCCCCACAAAATTGAGTTCGAGATCCTGGCGCTCTGTGTCAGTCAGCAGGATTTGAAAGCCTGCCTGGCGGAGCAGGCTTTCCATCTTGGTGCCAAAGTTGAAGTCATAGAAACCCGCTGAAGCTGAATTGAGCTCAAAGGCTTTGACCTGCGCATAGTAACGGCTCTTTTCTGACATATTGCCAGAAATAAAGCAGGCGATATCCAGCAGGGCGATCCATCCTTGGGGAGCCAGATGACGATAAAGTGCAGATAAAAATTGAAGCGGATCGGGGCTATAGGAAATTGAAAAACTGGCCCAAACGCCATTGAAATCCTTAAAATCTTGTAATTTGAGAGCAGCAAAGTCACTGCAGAGAAATGCTTGATTGGTTTGCTGCTTGGCTTGGCAATAGGCGATGAATTCGGGGTTGAGGTCTATCCCCCAGACCTGAGCGGCCCTTTCAGCGAAAAGATCGGAGACAGCCCCCACAGAACAACCCAGATCGAGCACGCGATCCTGCGCTTGCAAGGGGAGCTTATCGAGGTATTGTTCCCAGTTTCGCCAGGATTGCTGTTGAAGATATTCTTCAATCAACTGCATGCGTGATTTCTTTGAGCCATTGCTTGAAGGTTTGTGGGCCTTGGGGGTTATTAAACAGCAGGGGCTGTCCTGCCAGAATCCGCTCGGAAAGATCTTTGCGAAAACTGGGTTCACAGGCAATTTTAACGGCTTGTTCTGCGAAACTATCAGCCGTTTGCGTGACCAGTTCAGGGAGATCAAGCAGGTGGTAGAGGCCTGCTCCACTGCGCCCTCTTAACCAGGGACTGGCCCAGGTAACCATCGGCGTACCCGTTGCCAGACTGAGAAAATGCGTGCTGCCGCCTCCAAAAGGGTGGGCATCGAGGATGACTTCAGCGGTTGTGAGCAAACTGAAAAATTCACGTTTGGGTGCCCAGGGCAAAAATCGGATGCGCTCAGCCAAGGGCCCCAAGCTTGCTTGAAAGCGTTTGCGCAAAGCTTCGTGCAAGTGGGTGGCCTGGAATTTGAAAAAGCAAATCTCTGCCAGTGGGTCATTTTCAAGCATGAGCTGAAAAGCCTTGTCCATCAAAGGATGAATCTTAAACAGGGTCATTGGGCAAAGGTAAATATGTTTGTCTTCAGGCAGACCCAGTTCTGTTCGGCTGAGCAGATCGACAGGAAGATCGGGTTGAGCATAGCAGACCGGCAAACCTGGAAGTGTCACCAGTGTTTCGCTGTAATGGGCCTGGGCTTCTTCCAATTCCATGGGTTGATTCGAAATAAAATAATCCAGGGTGGGAATGCCTGTGGTCACCGGATGTCCGGGCAAGACCGCCTGAACGGGAGCCAGGCGGGTAAAGGCCATGAAATAGCTAAAGGGTTCCATACCAATTTCAGGATAAATCAAGGCATCCAAATGCAAATCGGCGATCTGTTGGCGGGCCTGCGCGAGATCACGCGGCAGTCGCAGGGTTTGTTTGGCGTGGTGGCTCAAGGCGTCTGTAGAGGCATCGCTGGGATTACCCGGCGCCAAAAGCAGAAAGACTTCAAAGTTTTCAGGCTCCAGACCCAGAATATGTTGGCTGTAATAATGGCAGATACTGTGATTGTAAAAGAAACCCGAAAGGAAACCGATGCGTTTGCATTTGCTTTGGGGCGGTGGAGTCTGGGGGGCAAGGCTTTCAGGTAGCAGGGGGCGATAAAGCGCGGCGATCTGAATTTGCAGTTCGCGATCATTGAAGCCCTGATAGGCCAGGTAAAAATTGCCTTGTCCAATTTCGCGCAGGGGGTCTTCGATTTTGAGTTCTGTCCCAGCCAATTCGGCGAGCTGTGTGACGACTCGTTCTCGCCAGGTTTGAGCCTCGGCAAGACTGAAATAAACAGGCGGGGCCAAGGTGGCCAGGCGGATACGTTGGGCATCGCTGGGAGCGGCTGCCTGAACGGCCTCAAAGCAGGCCAGGGCTTCTTCGATTCGCCCCTGTTCTTTGTAAAGATTGCCTAAATTATTGCGGGCCTCGTGGTAATCGCTTTGCAGATTCAGGGCTTGTTCAAAGGCCTGAATCGCTTCTTCCCATTTGCCCAGCGCTTGCAGGGTGGCTCCCAAACTGCGCCACAGGGTGGCATCCTGGGGGATTCTTTCCAGGGCTTGGCGCAACCAATAGGCTGAGGCTTCAAGTTCACCCAATTGTTGGCAAATACGGCCCAAACGGGCTTGGGCGGGGCTGGGGTCGGGTAAAGTCTGGGTGGCCTGCTGAAAGGCATATTCTGCAGCTGTGAGCTGGCCCAAGGCCTGACGCACATCGCCTAAATTCAGCCAGGCCAGGGCGTATCCGGGTTCCATGCCGACAGCCGCTTGAAAATGATCCGCTGCAGCTTCGTATTGCCCCAGGGCCTGCAAGGTGGCTCCATAATTATTGCGGGCGCGCAGGTGTTGGGGATGTTCGGCGACCAAAGGGGCAAAGAGCGCAGCCGCTTCGTTAAACATTTGCGCGTCTTTGAGGGCTGAGGCCAGATTGTAGCGGTGTGAAGGGTTATTGGGGGCTGATTCCAGAATTTTGCGATACCAGGGCAGAGCCTCAAGGGGTCTTCCCGCCATTTGCAGCGCAGCTCCCAAGAGCGGCATCAGTTCGTCTTGGGCTTGGGGGCCGTTTAATACTTTTTCAAGCAAGGGAATGGCTTCGCGATAGCGCTCCTGCTGGTAATAGAGCTGTCCCAATAGGGCTTGGGCCTCTGAAACGGCTTGAATTTTCAAGAGGGTTTCTTCGGCTGCTTTTGAATTGCCACTTTCGAGTTCTTGCCAGGCGCGCTGGAGCAAGCGCTCAGTGCGCATTTTCGCGTATCAGCCAGGGCAGAAGATCCGGCGCTTTCTGGTGATAGGCTTCAAGCAGGATTTCTGCTTTTTGCCAGTCGAGGGCTTCGGGGCTATTCAAGCCTTCACAGAGTTCGTGCAGAAGCTCCTGTTGGTATTTACCATGCAGTCGGGCCAAAGCATAGGGCACGCGGTGGAAACTGACCTGGGAATATTTGGGAATAAAGCGTTCGCCAAAGCGTTGTTCCAGCAGCAAACTGACTTTTTTATGCAGCACAAAAACCGGATCATTGACGGAATCGCGCATTTCGATAAAATTCTCGAGTGCCAAGGCGGCAATGGCATCGGCATCGGGTTTGCGTCTTTGGTGGTAGGCTTTGAAAATGGCTCCCCAATCATTTGCCTCAGCCTGCATCACTTCTTTGAGGACCGTACAGTCTTCAAAGGCGCAGTTCATGCCCTGGCCAAAAAAGGGCACGATCGCATGGGCGGCATCTCCCAAGAGCAGAAGTTCACTGCCACTGTACCAGGGAGAAAGATGAATCGTGGCCAAGGCCCCGGTGGGGTTCTCAAAAAATTCACTTTCAAGATTTTCCAAAAGCGGAACGGCATCGCTGAATTCGCTTTCAAAAAAGCTTCTGACCTGAGCGGGAGTTTGCAATTGCTCGAAACTTTGTGGGCCCTCAAAGGGGTAAAACAGGGTGCAAGTAAAACTGCCATCGGGATTGGGCAGGGCAATCAGCATAAACGTGCTGCGCGGCCAGATATGCAAGGCATGGGCCTCCATGCGAAACCCACCTGCTTCGGTGGGGGGGATGGTGAGCTCTTTATAGCCATACTCCAAATAGTTTTGAGCATAGTTGACGCCGACACGATCCACCAGGGATTTGCGCAAAGCCGAACCCGCCCCATCGGCGCCCAAGACTGGGCCTTCGGCGTGAAAGGCATAATGGCTTTGATCGATTTGATCTTCAAAATGCACACTGTGGTTGGCAAAATCATAGCCTGTACAGCGTTGATCGAAATGAATCTGAATTTTACCTGTTTCTTCAGCTGCACTGATCAGGGTTTCATTCAAGGCTGCGCGTGAAATGGAGTGGATCACTTCGCCGGTCTGGCCATAGGCTTGAAAATTCAAGTTTCCCTGACGATCATGAACCATGCGTCCGCGCATGGGAATCGCATCTTTCATCACCGCTGCTTTTAGCCCCACTTCTTCCAGGGCGTGAATTCCGCGTGCAGACAGGGCCAAATTGATCGACCGGCCTGCTCCCTGGGGCACTTTGCGCATATCTGAGCGACGTTCAAACAGCCTGACCTTATGACCGGCCTGGGCCATAAATAAACTGAGCAGGGTTCCGCTTAATCCAGAGCCCACGAGGGTAAGTTCTTGCATGGTTTACAATGCCTTTCTGAGCGCTTCAACAGTCTGAAAAACATCACTGAAACTGTTATAAAAGGGAACCGGGGCCAAGCGTAGGATATCGGGTTCACGCCAATCGGTGAGAATATCCTGGGCTTCAAGTTTTGCCTGGATGTTTTTTCCTGATGGAATTTTGAGTGAGATTTGACAGCCTCTTTGTGAGGGATCGGTAGGGGTGATTTGTTGAAACTGATTGCTTTTTAGTTCTTGCAGAAGAAATTCCAGAAAACCCGTTAATAAGCGGCTTTTGGCGCGCAGGCGTTCCATTCCCGCTTCGTCATAGAGCGCCAGAGAAGCCCGCAGCGACGCCAATTGGAATATCGGGGGGTTGCTCAATTGCCAGCCTTCTGCGCCTAAAATCGGCTCAAATTCACTGGGCATTTGAAAACGGGTCTGTTGATTATGCCCCCACCAACCGGCAAAGCGCGGAAGATTGTCATCGGAGTGGCGGG